>NZ_JBJHZX010000049.1:0-26466 GCF_045310515.1 Candidatus Clostridium eludens
AGTAATCAGTCCACACAGGCTTGAACAAAGTAAAAGCCAGCGTCATTTAGGCGCTGGAAGTATTACGCCCTTATAGGACTGAGCAAGCCACCTCTTTTAGGGGTGGTCATGACTTTGTGTTGTAGTATTTATAGTGGGAGATTGTAAAAAGTAAGAATGTAAAAAACAGTGAAACAACATATCATTAAAGAACATATATAAGAACATTGCATCTTAATTTCAATGACCATTAATATATTTATTTATAATCTACTAGAATTTAATTGTTCAATCCTTCTTATACTAACATTTACCCTTGCAACTACTTCTCTTATGTCAAAAGGCTTGGTAATATAATCGTCAGCTCCAAGCTCCAAGCTCCAAGCTCCAAGCCTACTACTTTATCCATAATATCATTTTTTGCGGTCAACATTATTATGGGTACTTTATATTCTACTGATATTTTCCTGCATATTTCAAAGCCATTTATATCAGGCAGCATTAAATCTAATATAATTAAATCTATGGATTTATTAATTCCATAATTTATATTATTCCTAGATGATCTGAGAATTAAAATATGGGCTTTACTACGGTTATAATAACCCTTATATTTTTTGAAGTGTGCCGTAAATACGCCTTAAAATTTAAGTTAATATGCTTCTCTTAAGGTACACAGATTAAAAAATAAATTTATTATTTTTAGCTTGATGGCTATGGGGTGCAGCCAACACATCGACTTGTTGGCAACACTTTTTAATTAAAAAATTTTATATTGATTTATTATATAGCACCATATCTTCAGGTTTATTTCTCCAAATATTTTTTTCTAGCTTGTATTTTAATTTCATCAGGCGCAGGCTCGTCGCCGGTGACAAGGTCTTCAAACATTAGGCGCACGCCCAGTCGAAAACGGCATCTGAAATGCCGGTGTCTTTGCATACTGCAAAATTGTATCTTTACTTTGTTTGGTGCCTTCACCTTTTGTCTGTTCGTTTATTTACCTGATGCGGAATTTAAAAGCTGCTCATCCACCCATGAGAGGATGCGTTCATTTGAAAGCAGCTTGGCTCCGGCCTCGCAATGCTTGCCCGCTCCTTCCTCCGAAGTAAAAAGCATAAAGGTTTTTTCACAAGTAAGTGCATCGTAAAGCCGTTTTGCCTGTCCCACGCTTATCTTGTCCTCTTCAGCTTCCAAGATAAGCGTGGGACACTGAATCTTTTCCGCGACACCTTCCATGCTAAAGTCTTTTAACTTCAAAATAACTTCAGTGGGGGTGTCAACTCCAAAGACATACATACCGTTCTCACAAGCCCATTTGAGCGAGGGATTCGCTTTCGCTATTTTTTCAAAGTTCTCATTGAATTTGTCCGGGTCGGCACGAACCATGTCTGGATTAAAGGCGAGTGCCATGCTGTATACGCCGTCGTTTGCGACGCAGGCGGGCCAGGCGATGCTCATAGGCAGCCGCCCTAGGTGCCAGATATCCGCCCAGGCTTACACCCATCAAAACAATTTTATCAGGGTCGACGCTATCAAGGGAGAGGACAAAATTCACGATGGGTGTCACAACCGCCTCATAGTCGTACCGAAAGTACAGGTGCTGCCGGTGTAATGCCTCACCCTGCCCCGGTCCGTCAAATACGAGGCAGTTCATGCCGTGTTCCAAAGCGGCCATTGCCGTTCCATACAGTTCTTCTTTCGTACCGTCAAAACCGGTCATTAAGCTCAGCACAGGGTTCGGTTTCAATGTTTTTTGGCACTTATAATAATGCCCGGGCAGCGTTGTTCCTTCATAAGGAATTTTGACCGATTCAATCACTGGAGCGTTCAATTCCATTACTTTTGCAAAACAGGCGAAGCTCGCTTCTGACAGTTCGGTGATTCTCAGGTCGTTTGGGTTTCCGTGCAGAAAAAATTCCGCCGTACGGTAATAATTGTAGGCCCGCAGATACGTCTTTCTTGCGCTGACCGGATGACCTTTTTTAACATAATCGTCCGCAACAGCGTGAAGCCTTTTTGCCGTCCCGGTCCACTCCTTGCACCTCAGCTTCCGTTATCTTTTCGGCGGTGGTAAGAATCTCCCCGATATCAGCCATGCCACTTGTCGCTGCGCTAAGCAACCTTAAAGTCTGGGAAGCAAATTGATCGTCCCTGAACACAATATTTTTCATAAATAATCTCCTTTTCGCTATACTTTCACATATGTGATTAATTAGCAACATGTTGTATAATCATATTGTAAGCTTCATCACTCCTGCCATCAATCATCAATCATGGCAGGAGTGTCGCATTTTTGAAAAGGGAAATGAAGAAAAATCAAATGAAACATAATCCTGAAATCACCGCACAAACTAGGAAAAACCTAATGGATGCGTTTTGGGACCTGTACAGCAAAGAAGGAATTAAAAAAATATCGGTACGGGAGATTGTCGGCAGAGCCGGATACAACCGAAGCACATTTTATAAATATTTTACCGATGTCAATGATGTACTGGAGCAAATAGAAGCTTCTGTCTTACCGGATCTCAAAAAGCACCAAGATATTATGATCAGTCCGGGCATCCATTCGCCACTCAGCCATATTACCGAGGTTTACAGCCGAAACAAAAAGTATTATATTGTCCTGCTGGGGAAAAACGGCGATCCCGCTTATCAAGAAAAGATAAAAAACGCATTCAAAACATTAGCACGGCCACACCTTCAATCACTCTGTGCGGATGGCTTCATATTGGAATGCACTTTGGAGTATACGATATCCGCTATACTTGGGGTGATGACGTATTGCTTTACGCAGGAAGAAAACTCGAATATCGAAAAGATGGGACAGCTTCTATGGGGCCTTATGAACGATGGCGTGATGAAAAATCTAACTGGAACGCTTCAATCGAATAGCGATTTGGGAAAAGAAAATTTTAAAGCAAGGCAACTGCGTGAGGAAGGAACTAAGAATAGAGAATGAGTATATTTTTATTGAAAAAGCTAGTGGTAAGGATTTTAAAAGACCTAAATATCAATTGATGAAGCGTATGTTTAGGGAAGAAGATATTTTATATATTAAATCTTTAGATAGGTGAGGAAAAAATAAACAAATGATATTAGATGAATGGCAGGAACTTATTGGGGTAGTATGAGCGAAGCTGTTATCAGGGGCAAAGTATATGTTAATTCATGGAAGAGATAATCCTATCGTAAAAAATAAAACGATAGGATTATTTTTTATGCAGTTATCAAAAATCACCGTTTATGAGACCGTGTTTTTTAACATGGTTTTGTCGTTTTGGTTGGAGTTGCCCCTGAAACTGTTTATATTAAGAATTTCATTAAGACATAAAAAGACTTCAAACAGTATTTTTGATTTTTTCTGCATGGCGAAGGTTTTTTTAGAGTATAGAAAAAGCAGTATTTTGGGTTGTTTAGAATACTGTGTTAAGCTACTGACTCTCCAAAAGGGTGGTAGTAGTGCTGCTATACAAACCTAAGTAAGAACAAATCAATTGCACAATTCAAAAAATGTCCTTGAAATGGGTACAAATTACTGTTGAACTTTGTTCATTATCATTGTTGACTTTTGTTCATTAAGAAGCTATAATTTAATTGTAAAAATCGGAGGTGATTAAATGAAACGCGTACCTGACCCTGAAATTCGGAAAAAGCAGATACTAGAGACTGCAATGCAGCTGTTTTACGAAAAGGGCTATGAAAATACCTCAATGGAGGATATTGCTAGGGAATTACAAGTTGTCAAAGGCCTTTGTTATCGATATTTTGATTCAAAACAGGCACTTTTTAAAGTAGTCATAGACGAATACGCAATAGAATGTTGCCAAGACTTTTTGAAAATTATACACAATCCAGATATGACGATTAAGGAACGCTTGAAAACTATATTGATGTTAATGCTTCAACCGAAAGAAAAGGGGCGTTATCATGATTTTTTTCATAAGCTTGGAAATGAAGTGATACACGAACAGATAACAGTTAAAATGTGCAAATATATGATACCGCATGTAGAGGAAGAACTGGAGAACCTTTTCAATGAGGGAAAACTTGCAACTGAATATCCCAAAATAATGGCGCAATTTCTTATGTATGGCCAAATTGGCATATGGCAAGAAAGCGAAGAATCCATTGAAATAAAAGTTCATCAGTTCGGTGAAATTATCAAAGCTCTATTGGATGGCTAAACTTATAGCAGTTTAGCCTTATTTTGTTCATCCAACAGCGAAGAACAAAAATAATATATTTATGGTATATTCGACTTGAAAGAGGAGGAAGATTACTTTGAAATTCTGGAAAAGAAACTTGCTAGTTTGCTGGTTCACAATGTTCGTAACAACGATGGGTCTTAGTCAGATTGTACCTGTGTTACCCTTATATATAAAACAGCTCGGCGTTTCTAATACGGCAACTATCGAACAGCTCTCTGGCCTGGCATATGGAATAACCTATATCGTCGCCGCTTTTTTTTCACCCATCTGGGGTTTTGCAGCTGATAAAGCTGGACGTAAGCCAATGATTCTACGTGCATGCCTAGGTATTGCCATCGTTACATTTTGTATAGGGCTTGTTCGTAATGTATCCGAATTAATTTTATTAAGGACATTGCAAGGGGCTATTACAGGTGTCGGTACGGCGTGTACTACATTAATTGCAACGCAAACGGATAAGGAACATGCAGGATGGGCACTGGGTACCCTCTCCACTGGATTATTGGCAGGTTCACTTCTGGGGCCGACGCTCGGAGGGGTCATCGAGAAATTTCTTGGTCTGCAATATGTTTTTTTCATCACAGGCGCATTATGTATGGTCGCTTTTTTGATATCATTGACTTTTGTGAAAGAGCAATTTGTCCGTTCTGATAAAAAAGCGCTTTCAATGAAAGACGTATGGAAACTTATTTTCAACCCTCGCTTAACAATTATCCTATTTCTTACTTTTTTTGTTTTAACTATAGCACTAAATTCAATTGAGCCCATTGTTACGGTGTATGTCTCCACGTTAATGCGTAATACGGGAGACGTTGCCCTGATTGCCGGTCTGACTTTTTCGGCTTCCGGCTTGGCAAGCATTCTGGCGGCGCCGAGCATAGGAAAGGCTTCTGATAAAATCGGTCCACACAAAATTATCTTTTACGGACTAATCATTGGTGGGATCATCTTCATCCCTCAGGCCTTTGTAAAACGTCCATGGCAATTAATGGATCTTCGATTTCTTTTCGGCTTGGCAACAGCGGGATTGACTCCGGCAATCAACGCGCTGGTTAAACTAATCACTCCGGATCAAATCACTGGGAGAATCTTTGGCTTTCTGATGTCGGCGCAGTATTTTGGGATTTTCGGTGGTTCTTTTCTAGGAGGGCAGGTGGCGGCCTTTTTCGGTATTCGAAATGTCTTCTTTGTGACAAGTGCATTGCTACTTATAAACGCTGTATTAGTTTATAGAAGTGTTTATAAAAATTGGTCCGGTGAGATGCTTTTAAAAGGGTAACTCAAACAAAACCGACGAATACCACTTTATGCCTTAGCGTGGGTTTTGTCGGAAATGTTGGCGCTACCCCATGGCTATCAAGCTAAAGAAAATAGTACAATAAATAATAGAAATCTATTTTTTATAAGGAGGGCTAAAAATAGCAAAAGAAAAATTAATAACACAAAATGGAATCAAGGAATTATCAAACCATATACTAAAATATTTTTCAGAAGAAAAAATTGAAGAGATAGCTAGAAGTGTAGGATTCGTGCAAAGAAAAGGTAAGTTAAAGGCATGGCAGTTTCTTTATTTGTGTACATTTTCACAATAGTAGATTCTACAGCATTTCAAATTGATGAACCTTAATTTTATATAATCGTAGATTAAAAATATGAGTTTACTATATAATAAAGGTAAGAACAGGAGATTATTACCTTTATTATATGAGGAGGATTACCATATGACTCTATTTAAGAAATACGTATCTACTAAGAGTATAATTATATTTAGCATGTTGGTAACTTTAATGACAGGATGCTCTAGCACATCTAATTCAGCAAACAAATCTTCTAATAATGCTGAAAAAGTCATTGACAGTACTAAACAAAATTCTAATACTGGAGATTCTAAATCTTCTACTAATAAACCATCTAATAGTTCTGACAATAATTCATCTAACGTAGAAGATTCTTCCAAAGTATTTTTATCAAACATTATGCAGTCAGCTAAGCAGGGAAAGGTTATCAACTGTGAATTCACCGATAAGACAAATGTTATTGAAGATGTCAAGGAAAAATGGGGAGAACCTGATAAAATCGATTGGGTTCCTGCAGCTAAGGGAAATTATGCTACATATTCAGAGCACAATATAGTTTTTGGATTTAATAAAGGTTCTCAAATATTTGAAGTGAGATCCTTTGACAGTAGGATAAAGAAAATAACTTTATCCAAGGTAAAAGAGGTATTTGGAACTCCAGCATATGATGTTAAATCCAATGGTGAAGAAGTAATTGGCTATGTAGCAACAAAAGAGTTTAAAATATTATTTGTATTTCCCCAGTCTACAAGCAATAACAAAGATCTTTTACTAGATCATTATTCAGTTCTTTATCCTCAAGGAACTGTTAACTCAATGGCAGATGATCCAGGAAGACAGTGGTAAATCAGGAATAAGGACTGGTAAGTATGAAAATCGAATATGCCTGTATCCAATACTGCATAAAGGATCCTTGAATATAATAAATTTCCTGACTATTTTTTGTAATGTATGGGTATAGTTATATTTATTTTTTTATATATTTATTCTTAGCTTGATGAATATATCCCATTACCTCTAATATTAATTTTTTTCTTTAGTTATTTTAAATGAAGTCACTAGCAGATGAATGCCTATTGCTGCAAAAAATACGCTGAAAACTTTGCGCAGCATATCATCAATTATGTGTTTGATTTCATGTATAAAAACCTTGCATTGGGCTTCATAGTTCAATTTTTATTGTTCATGAAATCATTTCTTTTATATAATTTAATACCCTATGTATTTGGTGGATTTATGCTATTAAATTAATCTGAATCTTAATTTTAATAATTCTATAGGTATTCTTTCAGCTGGAGTTATTTGCTGTAGTGTAAAGCCTTCATAATCCGATAAAGTATTCTTAAGGTATTAGTAGGATAGCACAAAATAGGTTAGCTTCACGTTCCAATTTGTTTATTGATAAGAATGTATTATCCTTTAAAAAGGGAGTATTTGCACATAGTAACCATTTATTGAGCCAAGAAGTTCCTGCAGTACTAAAATGTTTTCTGCATCCACAATTTCAAAGGAACTATTTGTATTGTGTGTTTTCACCAACCTAATAACCTCTTGTTCTATTATTTTTTTCAATTTCCCCATCTCCTCCCAAATATTACTTTCTATATTTTTTAGGAGTAAACTTCTTAGCTGCTTGTCTAAGGATGTGGTTATGTGAGAAGTAAATATAATGCTAAAGAAGTAGTTGTTGACGGAATAACCTTTGATTCCAAAGATGAAGCTAGGTATTATGAGTATCTTAAAAAGAAAAAGGCCAAAGGTGAAATAGAGAATTTTGAATTACAGCCCAAGTTTACTCTGATACCAGCTTTTGAATATAAAGGGAAAAAGGAAAGGTCCTCCACATATACATTGGACTTTTTAATATACAACCTTGATGGTACGGAAACTTATGTTGATGTCAAAGGTGACAGTACACCGCAAGGAGAACTTAAATTTAAAATGCTTAAATATCTTCATCCAACTATGGACTTCAGGTGGATTTCAAGAAGCTTAAAGTATAGTGAAAGTGAATGGATAGATTTCAAGGAGCTCAAGAAGAAGAGAAGGGAGAGTAAGAAGGATGCCTAGAATAAAGATAATTGATGATTCCACTGGTCATGTAAAAGAAATAGAATGTTCGGGATTTAATTTGCAGTACGTTCAATCTACTGGCAATAGAGTAATAGAAAAGATAAGAGTATTGCTGGAATAAGGAAGCTGGATAATATTAAGAAATTATGCACTTAATGCGGTGTTAAGAACTTTATAGATTCTATGGATTTAGGGTGTGATTTTTATAAAGAATAAATTATGATTGTAAGATATTACCGATGTATTGTTTCTTAACTATATTACATAAAATAATACATGTAAAATTTAAATATAAAAAAGGCCTATAGCCAAAAGTGCTACAAGCCATTATATATAAATACTTAACGCAATTTTTGATATATAATTTTTCTTAATATTATTTTTCGAAACACTCACTAGAAGGTGGAATGCTCTGAGGAAATATGAATACATTCTGTGGATCATATTTAGCCTTCACTTGGGTTAATCGATGAAAGTTGTTACCATAGTAAGCATGTGGCCAGTCTCGGATTGAGAGATCCTGTGTATTCACGTAAACGTAACGGGTAAAAGGGAGCATAGTTTTGCGGAAGGCTTCTACCCAATGAATACCCAGAGAAGCATCTTCTGGCTTATCCCAGGTGGCAAAGATCGACATATTAGACAAAGCTGTACGCTGGAAGTAGGCTGTAGCTATACTCGACACTTTTGCCACCGCTCCGCCAAGACCGTGAAAAAAAATAGAGACAGATGAAGTAGGCGGTTCGTTAATGAAGTGTCTGATTGTTTCAATGCCCTTGTCTGGAAGCAAGTTATAGACATAGGGACCAACACTCTTGAAGGGCAGTGGAGACTTTGGTTGAGAATCTGCTATTCGGGTGGCAGCATCAATCCAAGGTATTTCTTCGATGGTCACATTTTGTGGTGAGCCAGCTCGAAGTAAAGGCTGTAACAGATGGCGCAGCTCTTTAGCCGAGCCAAGAAAGACACCTTGCATTAATAGCAATGATTGCACTCCTGAAAATATTGTAAGTGTAGGGGTCAGTCGTTCATCAGCGTCAGGGGTAGTATATTTCTGCCAGATTGGTAGCACCGACTCTAGGTCATCCAGACTCCAGGTAATTTCGGCAAAACCGACTGTGTCAATATGGTGTGTGCGGAAACGGAAAGCAGTGCATATGCCAAAATTTCCGCCGCCTCCTCCACGCGAAGCCCAAAATAAATCAGAATGATGGTTAGCATTAGCGTGAATCACTTGTCCGTCGGCATCAACCATCTCCAATTCCAGCAGG
The DNA here is from genome assembly GCF_045310515.1 of Candidatus Clostridium eludens. NCBI lineage: Bacteria > Bacillati > Bacillota > Clostridia > Eubacteriales > Clostridiaceae > Clostridium > Candidatus Clostridium eludens. The sequence goes on from NZ_JBJHZX010000049.1 coordinate 9,112, forward strand.
TTATCAAGAGTCAGGCCCCACTGCCTTGATAGAATACTGTGTCCACCGCCCAAAGTAACACCAGCAATTCCTGGAGTGGCACAGACACCACTTGGTACAACCAGTCTTTCGGACCAAAGTGCATTATATAGAGCTATATTGCGTATGCCGGTCTGAACCGTTACAGTGTTACACTTACGCTCTACTTCCTTTACCTTATTCATTTCACTGACGTCTATTACGATGCCAGCATTGATGACTGACAAGGCCTCATAGTTGTGTCCTCCAGATCGCATGCGAATTGGCACGTGTTTATAGCGCGCCCACTTCACTGCGTTGACTACATCTTGTGTTTCTTGTGCGAAAACAATTACTAGTGGAAATTTATCGAAAAAGGTATTGAAATCCTGGCGAGCTGCGTTATATTGTGGGTTTCTTGGTAAAACAATACGCCCAGTGAGTTCAGGTTCCTTTGAATGTTTCATAAAGACATCTCCTTTTTTTCTCTAGTTGGTGTTTAATATTTGCAGTATATATTATGTTAATATGGGTAAAAACGTACTAATCAAAAGAATTGGGATGATAAATTGAATGGAACGTTCCAAAAGAAAAAAGGATGGACAGCCCCAGAATAAGGACTCAAAAGGTCATGTGAGAAGCGTACCGAGAGGTAATAAAAACGCTGAAACACATGGCCTTTTTTCTAAGTATCTTCCAGGGGAAACATCTGAGCGAGGATACAGGCTTTATTGATACTTTATCAACGCTAAGATTCATCAATCATATAACGGTAGAGAGATATATTTATAGATATTTTAAAATATAAAAGAGATTTAATTAGAGTTTCCAAGTTAAAATTAATGATGGAAATGACTTTAGAACCCTTATATTACCTATGAATGGTACTAATTTTATTTAACACATTAGTTATAGATAGATATTAATAACTATAGTAATAAAAATAAAAAAATTGCGAAGTAACTATTAAGATAAGAAATACAAACGGTGATCTCTGCTAAGAAAATAAAATTAGTAGCATTTCTATTTTTATTGACGGTTGTGAAGTAAATCATGAGTCGTTGAAAATTGAATGATACAGTGTTTAAAAACTTTATGCTCCTTATATAATTATAAAAATCTTGTGGGATACATGATATAATTTAGCTAAAAATTAAGTCGAAATTGTAATTTATTGGGCCTTATCAGTATATTAGAATAGTGTAAAATAGTATGTGTAAGCTCTGAAACTATTTTACACCATATTTAACTCTATATTCGGAAGGTGTATAATTCATATATTTTTTGAATACTTTGCCAAAGTAACTTATTCCATTAAAGCCTACATCAAATGCAATGGTAGAAATAGGCTTTTTACTTTTCAAAAGTAGTTCTGACGCTCTTAAAGTTCTATATTCCATTATAGTATATCTATTTCTAAATTAGCGTTATTTTGGGGTATTAGTTCTGCTTTTGCAGCAGCTTTCTATACATTGTAGCCAAGTTCCCTTCTTGCTAAATGGGATTCTACAATTGTAGTTGGGTGGGGAATGCTCATTGGTGGAATAGCCTTCAGCTTTATTCATCATCCTTGGAATTTTACAGGTCAATGGTCTATTGCCTCAGTATTTGCTGTTATATTTGTAGTATTATTTGGAACTCTTATTGCTTTCTATTGTTATTTGGAAAGTTTAAAATATATACAACCAACTGAAGCAAGTGTATTATCCTCTGCTGAACCTTTATCTGCGGCTTTTTTATCTGTGCTATGGTTACGCGTTCCTTTAGGTATGCTTCAGTGGTTAGGAACAGCATGTATCATATTTACAATTGTAATTTTGTCTCATGCAAAAAATAAGGAAAGTATGGTTTGACTCTGCTTTTAAGTCTAAACAAGGAATATATAACGAAATTCATTTTGATTAAAGTGAAACTTTGATCAAAAATGGAAGGTGGTATATAAGTAGTAATGTATATAGGGTTGATAATTTCATTTAAAAAAGGGTATAAGCTAAATAAAATAATGAAAATGTCACATGATGGGGGGGAAATCTTTTGCGGTCTTAAAGATTTTTGTTTTAATTGGTGCGGTGGTTGGTATATGGATGGCTTCTGGCACAATACCAGCGTCTATTATTGCTTAAAGTATATGTTCCGTCCATCTTTGTTCTATGTGCCTTTATAATATATTGTACAACTTCATTTTTAATAGGCTTATATTGAAGACAACCTACGAACTTTCCGATGAAGACGTAGTTGAAAGAACACTTTATGACATGGCATTTAAATACTTTCTGAATCTTGCACCTGAGGAAGTTGATCTGTATCTATAAAGTCTGATATTTATAAAGATCAAATGGCTTTTCAAGAAACAGAATACTTTAAGGAACGAGCAAGACAACGATATATGATTGAAGCTAAGAACAGTGAACTTAAACACCAGCACGGCTATGATATGGCATTATCGTCTGGCTTAATTAGCATGCAAATGCAAGGTGTACTTACAATGTTTACTGTTAATATCAAACGAATCATAAAGCTCCTAACGGAGTAATAAGCTTCAAGTAACACATTAATGAGAGAAGAGCACGAAATATTTCAGAAATAAATAAAATACTCCGTGCTCTTTTTACTGCTTAAATCAATCTTTAGGAAAAAAGCCAAGCTTTTTCAGTGGCCTCAAAATATATAGGAAGATTTTTTTACAGTTACGTTTAAAGGCTTGATACAGAACAAAGTAAAAAGGTATCGCAGTTCCATATAAAATGGTGTAAATAATATATTTTAAGGAATTTAACCTTTAAAAAATCAGATACCGCAATAGCCAGCTCAGGCACCAAAAATATGCACAATGCAAGAACTAGAATTTCTATAAAAATAACAGCTAGCTTTAAAAAGTGTGTCGTAGCTTATTTCATAAAAAGAACCTCACTAATTGAATTTTATCGAAATGTTAATCATTTTCTGGTTTTGTATCTAGTAGATTTTTTAATAGTTTTTCAAGCACGTCCACAATAGCTGTGATGATACTTGTTGCTAAAATACCAATTAGACTTAATGATATAGGACCTGCTGGGTCATCTCCTGTGACCTTAGAAAGTACCTTTAAGTATACTATCCCTAACACGATGAAGAAAATGGTTGTTAAAGCAGATTCCTTTATAACCTTCAAAGATTTAAGTGATAACTTGGAGAAAGCATTGTTTCTTTCGATATAGGTTAATAGTTTAAATACTTGATACAATGCAACAGAAAACGCGATACAGCATCCATACGCAAATCCTAAAATGGGATATAGCGAGTAGTCCCCTGGATGTGCGGTTGGTTCCCTAATGGCTAGTACCGGTAACCAAAAGATACACAAAGCAAGTACTGCAATTCCAGCCAGAAAAATACTTACCTTTAAGAAAGTGGTTGGACCTCGTTTAACATTCATTTAAAACACCTCACTTATTTTATGTATTAAATAAAACTTTTAGCAATCAAACTCAAGAAACATTAAAAACATTAAGAAGTTATAGAGTAAAAGAAATAAATCCTAATGCAAACTGGGATATTCTTAATAAACTTCCTAAATGGGAATATGATGGTAGTAGGAATGTTCGAATTTTTTTTGGTTCTCGTGATGTTCCCGATATTATATCTACATGCAATAAGTTAAAAGAAAAAGGTGTTCCAATAAAATACAAATAGACAAGGCATTACATAATGACATTTTTCTATTAGAAGAGACTTTCAATAATATAATTAATCAATTAAAAGAATGGTCTTTACAAGTTAATCTAACGTAATTTTCTATTAGGTTTAGTAACTAAGACCACATGATGGATATTAATTCTACCATATGGTCTATTTTCATGCATATAACTACCATACCCATGGTTTACCGTTTTATAAATCAAATGGGAGCATTCTTTATCAATATAGAGTTCACCGATGAATTTTTAACTTATTCAAGGATTTTAATGACAAAAATATTGTGTAGCTATTTAAATTATAAATACTCTTGAATTTTAAAAGTTTATAAATAGGCTAACTTTTGACCTAGAAACCCTATATAATCCAATCAAGGTAACGGGTGAAATAATATATTGACTCAAGTTAAAATAATAGAGAGCAATTCTTATAGATATAAATAATGAATCTCACAGCGTGTTTTGACATTTTTTTTACTTTTATTTGACAATTTACCCATAATCATTAGTTACAATAAAATAGAACATTATAAATAATAAAAATTTAAGGGGGACTAAACAATGTTAAAAATGAAGTACAAATTACTTTCAGCTTTAGTGATTGCAGCACCATTATTATTAAACACAGGAATTGCTACAACAGTTCATGCATCTTCCATTGATAGGCATCAACAATTGGAAAGTTCAAAAGTCTTGTATAATAGAGCAGGAGCACATGATTCTTATTATTCTCTTAAGAATTTTAGCTCCAAATTAGATGCTTTAGTATCGGCAGGAACTATAACTGAAAGCCAAGAAACAATATTATTAAATCTATTTTATGGAGATCAATTGACATCAGAAAATTTTAAATCCCAATTAGATGTTTTAGTGACAGCAGGGACTATAACACAAAGCCAGGAATATTCAATATTAAATGTATTTACTAACTGGACTTCTAATTGGGAAATACCGTCAGCACTATTGACCCAACCAGCACAATCAATGCCACCAGTACAATCAACATCGTCAACAACAACATCATCATAGAACACAAATTCTCGAAATAAAATCCAATTAAGTGAGAGTATTTATTAAGCAAGCTTAGACTGGCGGAAAAATATCAGACAAGCATTTGTATGATAATGTAGATTTTAGATAGATAAACATATGAAATTTTAAGTAAAGAATATTCTATCTGTACTAATGTATTTTATCAAAGATGTCTATGAAAAAGCCAGAGGGGAGTTGTGAACTTCTCTCTGACTTTTTATAAGGCATCTAAAAATAAATAGTGAGTCAAAGGTGACTAAGTAATAATTTATTTGCATAACAAAATTCTAGTATATATTTTAGTGATGAAAAATTTAGCCTGTATAATGCTATTAGAATAAAAACCTCAGAGTTGTACCCAACTATAATACTAATTAAGTTGAGGTGATATAGAGTGGCTAAAAAAATATATTTGGTTGAGGATGAATATAATTTAAATATTTTACTTAAAAAATATCTTCAAGAAGAAGGTTATGATGTAACTACTTTTTTTAATGGAAGCTGTGCAAAAAATAGAATAAAAGATACACCAGAACTCTGGATACTGGATATAATGCTTCCAGATATAAGTGGATATGAGTTGATTGAATATATAAAACAAAATAACAAAGATACTCCTGTCATATTTATATCTGCGATGAATGGAGAATTTGATAGAGTAGTAGGATTGGAATTTGGTAGTGCTGATTATATATCAAAGCCCTTTTTACCAAGGGAATTGGTTATAAGGACTAATAAACTTATGAGAAGAATTTATGGTGATAGTAATAAGACAGAAGATTTGAATGTAGAGGTTGGGGAATATTTTATTGATAAAAAACGTAGAGTAGTCTTGTTTAGAGGTAAAGAACTTAAACTTACTAAGAAGGAATTTGAATTATTAAGTTATTTTGCTGAAAATAGGAATAGTCTAGTATTGAGAGAAGAAATTTTAATGAACGTCTGGGATACCAATTATTTTGGCTCTACTAAGGTTATAGATGATACCATAAGAAGACTTAGAAAGAAAGTAGATAAGTTAACTATAAAAACAATATATGGACATGGATATAAGCTGATCAGCTGATTATCAGTTTGTAAAAAGGTTATGTTAGCATGCCTACATTCATCTATACAGATGAGTGAGCAATTAGCAAAATGAATTTGATACACATAAAAACGTCTGCATTCTTTTGTTCTCATTTAGTATGAGTTCTTTTATGTAATCTTATCTCTTATAAGTTAATTCCAGTTACTTTTCATTATATTTATATGTAGAAAGGGAGGGCTTATGGATATATTTATAGCAAGGCAACCTATTTTTGATAGATTTAATAAAATTTATGGATATGAACTTTTGTTTAGAGATGATATTAAAAAAAACAAATTCAGTGAAAATAATGGAGATAAAGCGACTATAGAGGTTATAAGGAATAGTGTTTTTTATATAGGTATAAATAGAGTAACTGAAAATAAAATGGCTTTTATTAATTTCACTGAAAATATTTTAACATCGGAAATATTTTCGATAATTTCACCTGAAACTGTAGTAATTGAAATTTTGGAAAATGTAAAGCCATCAAATGAAGTAATAAATGCATGTAAGATTTTAAAACAAAATGGGTTTATACTTGCCTTAGATGACTTTGTCCTTAATGAAGAACATAAAAAATTTATTGATTTTGCAGATATAATAAAAGTAGATTTTCGTGTAACTCAAGGTTATGACCGGAAAAAAATAATTAATGATGTAAAATCTAAAAAAATAAAATTTCTTGCAGAAAAAGTTGAAACAGCTAATGAATTTAATGAAGCTCTACAGTATGGTTATACATACTTTCAGGGATATTATTTTGGTAAACCTACAATCATATCAGGTAAAAAGATATCTGAGGATAAATTTATATATAAAATCATTAAAGAAGATATGATAGAGTAATGCTGTAGTTAGGTTTTAATTTTAAGATTAGAGATTTGATAAACGCATATGCACTGTTTAAAGTTAAAATCCAGAGAAAATAATATGTTTGTTGAAATTAGAGAAAATCCCCAGGAGTTTATTTACTGCTCTTAATATAAATGAAATTTAGGTAAATAAGCTCCATAAATAAGTATATCGGATTAATGGTATTACTATATTTTTAGAAGTAGCACCAATTGTGCCCAGTAGTATACAACATATAGTCTCCTCAACTTTAACTTGTTTCATAGACTAGTAATGGCCTAGTAAAAGGATTACTTGTACAAATACTCTTATTTTTATCTGAATTTATAAATGGAGATTGATAAATTTAGAACATACTAATATCATTTTTTAGTTGCGATACATCATGACGATTTGCTCCTGTTACCACTACTGATAACGGTACTCCTCTGCCGTCTACGAGGATATAGTTTTTGTTCCCATTTGTTCCTCGATCTGTTGGATTTGCCCCAACAGATTCTTTTGCAAGAGGAGCTTTATTCATACTTCCATCTATACTAAGCCACTCCCAATCAATTCCTTGGATTTCGTTGTATCGCTCAAGGCCTAGTTTCCACATATTCTCAAATGTAAGGATAATTTTGAACTTAGAGTAGATAGAAATTATTTTAGAAATATATAATTTAAATTACAAAATCTTTGTATTAAGAATCAAAATGAAACAAATTTATTCTAATCTTTCATAAGTTTTAAATTTTCCCGGACTATTTTCATTCAAAATATATACTCTTGCACCTCTTACAAAACCTTCCTTACTATAGCCATTGAAACCACTACAGCGTCCATATCCTAATGCAATGCCATTAACGCTTCCAACATAATCGTTTATATGGTCATGACCTACAAACACTCCTTTGACATCTCTCATTTCAATAAGAGCCGAAAGCAATCCGCTATCAATTTGCTGTGGGCACTCTTTTTCATTTCTGTTTCCTATAACTTTTCCATTTTGCCATACCATATATTGTTGCTGCAATGGAATGTGAAAAAACATAAATGATGGAATTATCTTACCAAAGTGTTCCTTTAGACTATTTGATAATTTTTTATACCAATCTATCTGTTCTTTTGTTATATATCCATAACCTGTTTCATCATAGCTGCCTGAATCAAGCATATAAATGTTAAATATAGGTTTATCATTTTTAGAATCCTTGATGATGAGGTTATAATCTCCAGCTCTATCAATTACGCTTGAAAAATTTTGACTAATATTATGTTTGTATGACATATATATTTCCATCTGATTTTTCCTATTTACCGTGCATAATTCATTATCATGATTGCCTAAAACTACTGCCCAAGGAATTTTTCTATCTTCCATAGGTTTTGCAATATTTCCAATTGCTTTTTTAACGCTTTCTTTAGAGCAATATCTGCCATCTATATTGTCGCCAGTTAGCACAACAAGGTCTGGTTTTTCAAGATTTAATGTATTTTCCATAAACTTTATAGTCTTTTCATTTTTTAGAGAATGCTCATGTAAATCTGCAAACTGCACAAGTTTAAATTCACCATTTGGGTTAAATTTCAATTTGATTTTTTGTGGAATTCCCATATAATTTCTTAAAAAAGTAGTATTAAAAATAATCATTGTTAATACTACCTTTTTAAATACGTTATTTAGCATTTTCTACTTTGCTCCTTTTATATTTTGAAATAATTTTTCATTCATATCTTTTCCTTACTGATTTAAATTTATTAGTTATGCATAAAATTTCAAGTGCCACATAAAAATACAGTAAAATTCAGGGTTGAATAATACAGTGATTATAGAGCTGTAAAATTTTATTTTAGAGTATTTTCAAGTGTTGTGATAAAATCAACTTTATTATTAGGGTGTGTCTGAAAACATAAAGTTGCACCAAAACTAAGCTTTAAGTAAAATAGAAGAAAAACTTGGAGGTTGCTATTATGGCACAAAAGCGTTATGAAATATCAGATGAACAATGGAATCAAATAAAAGACTTATTTCCAGTTGCAAAAACTGGGCGACCTCCACTATAATAGATAATCGTATTATATTAAATGCTATATTATGGATTGGAAGAAGCGGAGCACCTTGGCGTGATTTACCAGAACGTTTTGGTTCATGGAAAACCGTATATAGCCGTTTTTGTAAGTGGCGTGATAATGGTACTTTACTAAATATTTTTCAGACCTTAAATGAAGAAGCAGACTATGAAAATTTAAGTATTGACTCTACTTCTATAAAGGCTCATCAGCACAGTGCAGGAGCTAAAAAGGGGCAATAAATCATGAGTTGAACCAACATATTGGAAAGAGCCGTGGTGGAAATATGACCAAAGTACATGCAATTGTTGATGGGTTAGGCAATCCGATTTATTTTCAGTTATCCTCTGGCAATGTAAATGACAATACGCTGGCCATTGAGGTGCTGTCTCATGTAAAAATAAAGAATAGCAATATTCTGGAAAATAAGGCATATGGAACAAATGAAATATGAAAATATATTTCATTCAAATTTTAAATTCTTTACAACTAGCCTCTATTCATATGATTTAAAGCCAGTGTGCAAAGCAGGTAAGTATGCAACTGGCTTTGGCGATAAAATCATATCATATGCATCCTCATTGTAAAGAACAAGCCTATGGTTTCAAATTGGAAATTTTCATTGAATGGATTGGCCTAATTTTAATTATATCTTGGCCTAAAAATTAATTGATATGGGTTCAATAGAAGTTTATGTGATGAACCGTGTGATATCAATGCCTACAGAAGATTGTATTGCTTAAAAATATACTAAAAATTAAAAATATAAGGCTATTGTCCACATAATTATAAAAAATGGTATATCCTACAAGTATTGAAATTACTAAAGTTTTTCATTGAATTCACGTTAGTTAGTGTATAAAGGTAAATTATTATGATTTAATTATGGAAAATAATAAAAATGTATTACGATAGTATCGGATTACGCAGTGGGAGGCATTATGAATTTGTATGGTTAAAGATACACCTGGTATAATTCAACAAATGGCCAGAAGCATAAAAACAAGTAGCAACCAATACTAGTAATATGATAGAAGTCTGCCTAATTGTTGAAAGCCAAAATGCTGCTGAAACTGGCCTTACAGCACTGCAAACGCCGTATGATGAAGTTCAACAGCTAATCAACAGGATGTCAGCAAGAGGTAATTGGAAAAGCAATTCATCAGAAATCTATCAATATTTATAGTGGACTCAAAGAGTTAATTATAAATAAAATAATTGTGCACAAGGAGGTGCACGTTAAAAATCAAGGAGGAAAGTATTATGGTTAAAAAACTCAAACTTTTAATTGTAATGGCGGCTGTGGTTGGAACATTTGGAGTAACATCTGTTCCGGTGTTTGCTGATACGGCACCTGCTTTTAAAAGTGCAACCTACAATGTGAGTACAGGAGAATTGGTTGTAACAGGGAGCAATTTGGCAACAACATCCGGTACTAATAATGATATTGACCCGTCAAAAATTGCTATTACAGACAGTGTAAACAATAACTACACCCTTACAACTAAGGCGGTAGAAATTAAAAGCTCTACTGAAGCTGATATTACTTTGAATGCAAAAGATGAGGTAGCATTAGCAAGTTTTCTGGATCAAAATGGAGCAAAAGCGTTGAATAGAGGAACTTATCAGATAAATGTACTTAGTGGATGGGATGGAAGTACATCGACTACTGACATTAGCACCCATGCACTTACTGTTAGTGATGTTCCTCGTTTGGATTCTGCTGCTTATGACTTAAAAACAGGTACGCTAACTCTGACAGGAAATATGGTATCCAATTCTTCCTCGACCACGTCAGATATTACACCTAAGTGTTTAACGATTACAGATAGTGCTACAAAAGTATATACGCTCACAACTGTGCCTACTTCAAAAGCTCCTGTAAAAGTAACAGATGGTACTACAGCAGTAATTACATTGAATGTTGCTGATCAATGTGCACTTCAGGGAATTTTTGACAATACTTCTGCGGATATAAAATCTAAAGAAAATAATACTTACAACATTATAGCAGTTGCAGGTTGGAATGGATCAGGATCAACTGCCTCAATGGCTGCTCATGCTATTACAGTATCAGATTATGTATTACCCACGGTTACTATGAGTACAGATATTACTTTAACGTATGGAAGTAACATATCAATTCCTGCAGGTGCTTTTAGTAAGCCAGGCACTGTTTATGTAGTACCAAGTGGTAGTACTTACAAGACACAAGCAGATCTTGATTCACTAGTAACTGATGGGGTAGCATTAGGAGCTTCAGTAACTGACATAACTAAAGCTACCACAATTTCTACTAAAACAAGTGCTACTAATCCATATAAATTGACAAAAGACACTCAAGATTACTATCTTGTTGAAGTTGATAGCTCTGGAGTACTATCATCATTATCTTCAAACAAAGTTACAATTAACAACGTAGCAGCCCCATCACTTACGGTTGCACTAGCAAGGGGTACAATCAGTGGAATAAGGGTTACAGCAACAGCATGTGCAAGTGATAGTTTAGCATATGAGTTTTCAACTAAATCAGTAACAATTCCTAAAGTGGCTACAGCTATAAGCCTAGCAACAGATAACCTTCCTGTAGCAGGTTCTGTATATGCATATACTTCTGGAAATGATATAAATGGGGTAGATCCTGTTACAAATAAATACTTAGAAATATATGAACTTGATTCAAATAACAAAGTTGTTAAGTTTAAACAAATAACTGTATCAGCATTGAATCTTACCTTGGCTGTGGCAAGTACAGCCACAGCAACGACTGGAACAAAAACGATCACATATACTCTGTCAACAGGAACATTTAATGTAACAAATGGTACCGTAAATGGTAACTGGACATTTGGAGGAACAAATAAGGCCGACTTAGGAGCAATAACAGGAGTGGTATTGTCAAATAGCAATCATACAGCAACAATTACAGTAACAAATAATGTTGGCTCAAGTACAAAAAATTACACAGTAGTACCAAAACAAGCAGCTTTGTCAACAGGCTTTGCAGTGCCAGCAGCAACAACAGTGACAGTGCAGCAACAATCGCAGACATAACATCACTGACATGCACATCAACATCATCAAACAATGCGGTTGCGGTAGCATTGACAGGTGGAACGTTTAAAGTAGGAATAATAGCATAAAGTGATTTTGTATTCGGAGGAACAAATGCAGCCGTATTAGCAGTAAGAGTATTTACAAGAACCAGTAATATAATTATTACATAACTGGCATTAACAGGTGGTGAAGGTGATACAGTACTTGTTAAGGCCTGCAGCGATAGCAAGCAGTATTCTAACATTAGCATAATAAGCAGCAATTAATGAGAACGGTATAGCAGTGACGACTACAAGCCTAGGATGGAGTAAAATCTGTCTTAGGCTATTTTTGTATCTATAACTAATAAAAATCAAAGGTATATTATCATGTTAAAAATGTGCTTAAAAATAAAATAGAAGAAATGGAAGGATAAATGTAACTGGTAAATTCAGTAAATAATTAAAAAAATAGACTATACTCAGGTCTGTGCGTATAAAATTATAGTTTTGTGAGGGTTGAATTTAATACAATCAGCAAATTGGTAAAAGGATTAGAGGTAATAAAGGAGGTATTTATTCTTTAAAGGAGGCAAAGAAAACAAATTATGAATATTATAATTGAAAAAATGCCAGCGTATCGAATTGCTTACATAAGGAAGATTGGCTCTTATGGAATTAACAATGTACAAATGGTGGAAGAATTAAAAAAATGGGCAAAATTCAACCAGTTATTTAATGAGGAATCCATAATTCTTGGAATCGCTCAGGATAATCCTGAAACTACTAAACCTGAAAATTGTCGTTATGATACTTGTATTGTTGTTTCAAACGACTATTTAATAACTGACAGCTATGTAAGAGAAGGCAATATTGCTGGAGGGAAGTATGCTATTTTTAAAATTAATCATGCAGCAGAAGCAGTTCAGAAAGCTTGGCTTGATATTTTTCCACAATTATCAAGCCAAGGATATCAATTTGATGAAACAAGACCAATCATCGAGATGTATGTAGTCCAAATAGTTAATAATCATCATTGTGAAATTTGTGTACCCATATATTAAAGTAGTAATTGGATAATTCTAAATAAGGTTGAATTAACATAATTTTAAGTTCAGTTATGTCGTATCTTTTGTATTCTGTTTATTAACTAGAATGAAAAATACTCTAGTTTTATTTTTTAATATCTATCCAATTAGATATTATATTCGTAATGCCTGAATGCCCATAAACATATGATTATCTGACTCAATGGTAATTTGTTCATGGTATTGTTTGGTTAAACTGTGGAGGTAATTTATTATGACATACTGCTGTCATATTCAGTGTGATATTATATAAAAAATAAAAAGGTAATTGTTTTATATTAAGGAGAGAAATAAAACTATGTCTTATAAATTGAGGGAAGTAACAATAAGAACGAATAATTCTGAAGAAGGAATAAAAATAGTTAGCGAAATTTGGGGGATATTATGAGAAAATTGGTTTGATTTATCCTAATAGAGATAAAATAAATAGGCGAGTGTATTGCGAAAAAGGTATAGAATGGTTAAGTTTTATATTTAGATTAAAGGAAACAAATATGCCAATTAAAGAAATTCAATATTATTCTATATATAACGCATAAAAGATTAAGCATATTTAAAACTGTACTTGAAAAAATGGGTTAATCAAGTTCCAGAAACTACAATTAATAGATTATGTACGCATGTAATTTATTTTGTGCGTTATATATATTTATATGGTATTGAACTGTGACATTCTTAACAAGATGACAAGATTTTATAAGTTATCGGCAAAAATTAACCAAAGGTTATCTCTCTGGTTAATTTTTTAGATGGTATAAAATATAACTACAATTAGGATATTCTACTTAAAGAGGCCATTGTTTTACCTCGGGTGTATCCAATTCCCCATTTGTTATTATAATCACAGCCTGAATACCATACGTTATATGATCCATCTTTAATTACAAATGATGATCTGTAAATATTTTGAGAATCCCATCCATGGGCTGAAGGATATATTACGGGAAGTTTACTTGCAGACCAAACAATTCCATCTGTACTTTTTATATAGTACAGTGCAGTATAGCCGGCCCGATTATCTCTAGCAGTCAATAAACCTTCATACCCAATATCAGATTTTATTACATTAAGGTGCCATATCGTCCAATTAGGAATATTGATTTCACAAGTTTTTCTTTTACTCCAGTCTGTGCTGTTTTTGCTTGTAACATAAGACATTACATTGCTTTCACTTATATACCACATTTTGTATATGCCGTTATCTTTGATAACGGCTGGAGAATAACCAGAAATGGGATATTTGCATTTATATATTAATTGAGGTTTTGACCACTTGATTCCATTACTTGAAATTGATCTGTAGAATTTAGAAGGTCCCAGTACATTTTCTTTATTGTAAACATAGTATACGACAAGTTTGTTATTATCAAGTATAATATCCGTATCACTAAAGTGTCCTCCCACTTTAACATCTTTAGGATGGGGAGCAATGGGATTTTTAAGTCCGTTTGGAGTTATCCAGGAAAGTCCATTATTGCTGGCTGCAATACATGGATTTTCATAGCTGCCATTACCATATGGATAAGGGGTATAAGCCATCCAGTACTTATATCCATGGAAGCCAGCATTTATATAGAGCACATCAGGATGCATAGGCTGGTTAAATCCATCACAGGTTTTTATATTTAGTGGCTTTAGGGAATTAGCATTAATATTAACTAATTTAAGATATTGCTTTTTTTGTTCTTCCTCCCTGCCGATTCTAACTATTCTTTGATGTTGAATATATTTTTCTCTTTGAATTTGCGACATAATTCTCTTATTATGTCGATGAAATAAATAGCCCAAACACAGAAGAGATATTGCTAAAATAAATATAAGTACAAAAATAATAATATTTTTATTTTTTTTATTCATAATATAATTACTCCTTTAAATAATAAGATGAAATATGTATGAACATAAATAGTTAATTTTTTAATATAATCTAATTTACTTTTAACTTGAAATCTCCGAGAGGTTAATGATATACCATTTCACCTCATCTTTTTCAGAAATCTATAGAAATTTCTCTTTTCCTATTTTATTATTGCTGGGATTTTTGTACCTATATTTTCATACTGACATCAATGCTTGTCCTTTAGATAACAGTTCATAAATTAAAATACTTACAAATTCTTTAATATAATACTATTATTCTAATATGTACTAATAAACAATTTTATGAATATATTTATCTAATTTAGTCTTCTTTAACCCTAGAACCTGATAATATAATGTAAGTAAAAAATACCATTAAGAAACTAACAAAATTGTAGAAGCACTGTTATCAGGCATTACTAATGCAAATAATGCAATAATAGAACCTGAAATTGTTATAGGAAACCCAATAGATATTTCATTATATTCACTCAAATTACATTTTGCCAATTTATGGCAATTCCCTATACTATATAATAACAAAAGACAAACACCAGTTATTTTTGTAAAACCTAAATTAAAAAAATAATACTTGATAAATATTAAAATAGCTGGTGCAACTCCAAAAAAAACTAAACCTGCTAAGGAAATCAGTTCTTTTTGAAGGTTACTAGGTATATCTGAAAATTTGAAAATCCTGCTATATATAACGCACAAAATAAATTACATGCGTAAACACAATCTATTAATTGTAGTTTCTGAAACTTGATTAACCCAGTTAACGAGCCATTGAACAGCAGTCCTAATTTCTTTTACGCTTGAAAAAAGCATTATTAATGACCTCGTCTTTTATCCAGCCCCATAAACCTTCTATGATATTCATTTGGGGACTATATGTAGGAAGAAAAATCAATGTAATACGATAACTATTATGATTCAAAAATTGTTCAAGCAAACTTGTATGGTGAACTTTAGAATTATCAAGAATCATAACTATTTTACCTTCTGGATATTGTTCAAGTATATTTTTAAGAAATTCTAAAAATACCTCAGCATTATATTTACTATGTTCTTCACAATAAACTTTCCCAGTTGCATAGTTGATAATTCCTAAAAGCTTTACTCCTTCGTGTTTCCCATAGGTTGGAATTATTCTTTGTTGACTTTTAGGAAACCATGTTTTATATATTGCTTGGTAATCTCTAATCATTGACTCATCTTCAAAAAGAATGTGGTCAATATTACCATCAATCAGATTTTTTTTAAATCTCAAATTCTTGCTTAAAGGTTTCTTGCCTTTCAGGGTCTGCTTTTGCCAGTGTATACGCTTCTTGTATAACTAAGATTTAACTTGTGTAATACTTGCAGCATACCTCTACTACTATACTCAACGTAGTTCTTGATAGATTTTTTAATATCTTTATTTCTTCTTTTTCACTGGCATCTTCGTTATGCATATTATCAACTCCTGTAATAATAATTTTATTTTAGTATATCATTATTCAGGTAGACTTTTGAAGGACAGTCTTAAATATGCTCAATCTTTTATGCGTTATATATAGATTGTATACTCAAAAAAGCAATATAGAGAATAATATAGTGCATTTAGATAAAAAAATTAATACTTATAAGAAAATGATTAATAAAGCTGTTATTAAGGATTAAGCCACGATATTCCTATTAGGTGAAGTATTAATTCTTTTTGGTTTTACACTGGCAACATGTTCGGTAATCACAACATAATTTTATTACAACAGGTTAAAAACTGTACTGGGTTCCAGAATGGTTATATATATTGTGATTTTGAGTGGTGGCGAGTCGAACGGAGTTTCATATGCACTTTCCCGTAGTGAAATTAATAATAAACAAAAACTTGATAGATTAATGTCCTAAATAAATAAATTTACTGGAAATTTTTATATCGCAGCAATATTAAGTAATCTATGGAAAAATGTACTTTGGTAATTCGTTGAAATGGCAGGATTCACCAAGTCTTACCTTTATTTGTTTAATTACTAGGTTTAATTTTAAGTGAATTATACCTAGTAATTGTGGCATAATTTGGAATGATTGTGTGAAGTTTTTATTATTTACCCACATCTAAAGTAATATCAGGAGTTCGATTCTCCTAGGGGCTACCAATGACTGTATAAGAGTGTTTTGAGGTTTCAGGGCAGTCTTATTTTTACGTTTAGCACATTAGTTAAATAATATAATTAAGACTACTTTTGATTACTTGAAACTAATAGAATTAAAATTTAAAAAGAGTATTTTGAATTTTGATATGATACATTTTTTAAGACGATATATGTAAACTAAATTTAACAAAGAAAAATTATAATACATTATTGACAAGTCAAATATAAAAACCTATACTTACAATGTGTGATAAATTTAATAATGAATTGTTAGGTGAGGCTCCTATATTAGATATATGCTACTGCCCAAAAATATCGAGAGATGCCAATGGGTCAACAGGTACTGCCGGATTAAGGTTTTACTTAATGTAGCTGAGTTTAACTCAAAGCTATATAGTGCTAAAGCTCAACGAAGGATATTTATAGGAATATTTATTTATTCGTGTTTAGAGTTTTTTAGAGCCTTTTTGAAGGCTCTTTTTATTATGTTTTAACAAGTTGAAGGTACTTTAGTGCCTGAAACTAAAAACCGCCTGCTATGCGGGTGAGATTAAA
>NZ_JBJHZX010000050.1:0-25501 GCF_045310515.1 Candidatus Clostridium eludens
AACTTTATATAATTGGAAATATATGAATTATCCTAAACATTTTACAGGCATAGATTAATATAATAAATGGCATTATATATAGTATAGTATTTAAAATAGTTAGTGGGGAGGAATTTAACATGAAAGTTCGTAGAGGAGCAATACCAACTTTTCTGGGAACAGCAGTTACAGCTACTGGAGCTGCTTTAACAGCTATGGAAATAGCACCATTAGTTGCTTCTGGAGCAATTGGTTTTGGTTTAGCACATATAGTTCTTGGAGGAGTGGAGATGAGTAGGACTAAAAATAATAGAAAAAGAACAATGCAATAAATATAATATTGATTTTTTGATAATAATTAATAAATAGAAAAGCCTTTGACTACTACCAGAGGCTTTTTGTAATTAAATTATGCAATTGAAACTGACTTTTCAACGCTGTTTATAAGTGTAGTAAGCACTTTAATTAACCCATTTCTCAAGTTAGTCTTTACATTAATCAAAAATCCCTCTATTTGCCTATAAATCAATTTCCCATGTCTCTCTATTTGATTTTCTAGATTATTGTTTCCTAATATTTTCTTACCAGAAATTATTTTTTTTAATAGGTTATTTATTATTGTATCAGGACATATCCTGTCAAACATGTATGAAATTACAGAATCTATAATTTTTTCACTGGCCTTTGTTACCACTTGGGTAGTTCTAAAGGCCCTGACAGTATTATCAATAAAGTCATTGTAGTTGCTGCTGATGTGGAATAAATCTGTAGATTCATAATTTAGCTGTATATAACCTACATCTTTTTTAAGTTCTTTATTAATCTTTAACATTATATTTTTTATAAGATTTTCAACTGCCTCAGGAGATATCACTAATTCTTCAAATATCTTTTTATCATGTAATGATGGCTTACCTGCTGCCATAACTGAATAGATTTCAGCAGATCTTAAGCATGCAGAAAAAAACACATTTAATTCTTCTTCTATTAATAAAATGCAAGATCTTTCAAATTCACTTACACGGTATTTAAAATGAGTACATGAATTTATCATAATTATCTCCTTTTATTTTAATCATTTCACATAAAAATAAATAATCCAATTTACTAAAGGAACTATAATCATACAGGTCTTATTTTATGCTAATGAAGTAAAGGCAGTGTAACATCCATGTTAAATAAATTTTAAATATATTAAGGAATAGTTGGCAGAATTTTAGGGAACACTACTTGGATTATTGCTATAACAATACAATACTTTATCAAGTGATTCTTAGGTTCAGGTGGAGTTTGCTTATGAGAAATTCTTTTCTTCATCTGAACCTTAGAAGAACTTATCCAGGCGCGCAGCAGTGCTTATCTCCCACTTTGATAGAAAAGCAGAGAACCAAAATTTTTAATTTTGTGTGAATCGCTTTCACAGAGTGCGATGGGGGTGTTAGCAATGGTAGCGTTCGGATAAACTTCAAAGAAAGGTGATGCAAGAGTGTTTTATATGCCTAACAATAGATCAAATATTAAAAAACCAAATGACCAAATTCTGTATAAAAGAATAAGGATACCTGTCAAATCCGTATACAGAAATGAGAATATGTCAAAAAACATAACTAATTTCATTATGTCTATTAAAGGAGTCGTTGAGGCAAAAGCTAATCCTATAACAGGCAAAGTACTTATAATATTTGATGAAAACATAGTATCGGAAAGCTATATAGAAAAACAAATTACCATTTATATAAGAAAGTCAAATATAAAGCACAATGCCAATGTAATTCAAATTAACAGAATTGATGGAGAAATGTCAGAGTCTATTGCCTTTGAAGATATCAGAGCCCCCCTTCCTGGTAAAAATTCATCAACTGATAATTCAACAATGTGGCATGCTGTAGATAAGCGCCAAATAGAAAATATTCTTAAAACGAATTTTCAATCTGGTTTAACCAATAAAGCTGTAAAGGAAAAGATTAAGGAACTAGGACTAAATGTTTTATCAGAGAAAAAGAAAAGTTCTCTGATATCTAAGTTTATAAAAAGTTTAAATGACTTCTCAGCAAAGTTACTTTTGGGGGTTAGTGCCATTTCGTTTTTTTTAGGTCAAATACCTGATGCTATAGCTATACTTGGTATAGTACTTATAGAGACCCTAATTGGAACAGCCCAGCAATATAAAGCAGAAAAATCTTTATATTCTTTAAAAGACATGCTTGTACATAAAGCTAAAGTGCTTAGAAATGGTGAAGAAATTTATATAAATGCTAAACATTTAGTATCTGGTGATATTATTTTACTGGAAGCAGGAGATAAAATTCCTGCCGACGCCAGAATAATTGAATGTAATGATTTAAAAACTACAGAAGCTTCCCTAACTGGCGAATCCACTTCTGTAGTTAAGTCCATAGACATCTGTAATAAATATATGGAGCTGGGTAACAGACACAATATGCTATTTATGGGTACTGATGTAATATGTGGAAGAGGGAAAGCAGTTGTTGTAGCTACAGGAATGAATACTGAAATTGGTAAAATTCAAGCAATGCTCCAAAACATAAAATCAGAAGCTACTCCCCTTCAATTAAAAATACAAAACTTCACTGCAAAATTAACTAAAATATGTTTAATTTCCTGCGCTGTTATAGGTTTTGGATCTTTACTTGCAGGTAGAAGTTTAGCTCAAGTATTAGCTGCCACAGTAAGCTTCTCTATTGGGGCCTTGCCAGAAAGTCTTCCAGCTATTGTAACTGTTTCAATGGCTCTTGGAGTACAGAGAATGAGCAAGCACAATGCAATTGTAAGAAATCTAAATTCAATAGAAACTCTAGGCTCTACTAATGTAATTTGCTGCGACAAGACAGGAACGCTTACCATGAATGAGATGACAGTAAAGAGAATTTATGCAGATGAATGCTTGTATGACGTAACTGGTTCAGGGTATAATCCAAAAGGAGAAATCAACCTTATTGAAGGTGCCCCAACAAAAAAGGCCAGTTTAGAAAAATTGTTGACTGCAGGAGTAGTTTGTAATAATGCTTCTTTAGTAAATAAAGAAAATAAATGGACCATAGAAGGAGATCCAACAGAAGGGTCTCTAATAACTGCTGCACATAAGCTGGACTTAGATGAACATGTAATAAAAGAAGCAAATGAACGTCTAAGAGAAATTCCTTTTGATAGTTCCAGACGGTTTATGACAGTAATGGTAAAAAGCCCGGATGGAAAAATAGCATATTGTAAAGGTTCCTTAGATTGTGTCATAGAAAAGTGTAAAACAATATATGATGACGGAGTTGAGAGACTGTTAACATCAACGGATAAAGAAAAGCTATTATCTGTATGTGATGAAATGTGTGAAAATGCTCTTAGAGTTTTAGCCTTTGCATACAAAAAAGTAGATAATAAGTCCTCCGGCGATATTGATAATAATTTTGTTTTTCTGGGGCTGGTAGGAATGGAAGATCCTCCAAGGGAAGGTGTTGAAGAGTGCATACAAAAATGTCATAATGCAGGAATCAGAGTTGTAATGATTACAGGGGATCACAAAAATACTGCAGCTGCTATAGGAAGAGAACTTGGTCTATTAACTGACGGATTGGTTATATCAGGAAATGAGCTGGAGGACATGACTGACGAAAAACTAGATTCTAAAATTCAAAAAATACAAATTTTCGCCAGGACATCACCGGAACAAAAACATAGAATTGTAAAGGCTTTTAAGCGGTTTGGATATATAGTTGCCATGGCCGGCGACGGAGTAAATGATGCACCAGCCATAAAAGAAGCCAATGTAGGTATAGCTATGGGGAGCAATGGAAGTGACGTGGCAAAAGACGTTGCATCTATAACCCTTATGGATGATGATTTTTGCACTATAGTAAGAGCTATTGAAGAAGGAAGAACTGTAAATAATAATATAAAAAATTCAATGAGATATTTATTGGCAGGCAGCATAGGTGAAGTAATAGCCATTGCATTAGCTTCCACTATAGGAGGAATTTTGCCTCTTATATCCCTACAAATATTATGGATAAATGTAATTTCAGAAAGTATTCTAGGTTCTACACTGGCAACAGAACCTTCAAGTGAAGAAGTCATGGATAATCCACCTGTAAAAAGATATGAACCATTAATTGATAGAAAACTGGGATCACAAATTGTTAGAAGAGGTATTGGGATAGGTTTAACCACCTTTGCAATATTTGAAGGCTCCATGCTTTTAGGTGCAGGATTAAATAAGGCAAGGACCTTAGCCTTTTCCAGTTTAGTATGTTCCCAGCTTGCCAATGTTTATGACTGCAGAAGAAACAAATCAACGCTTCCTAATAGGTATACTAGCATTGCGGCTGCCTCTTCCATAGCTATGCTGCTAGGTACTATATACCTGCCATTTTTAAACCCATACTTTGGAACCCAAGCTCTTACTCTAATAGATTGGGGGGCTGTAGCTGGAGTAACTATGCTTAGCAGGATATAAATAATAAATTAATATTGTGCTAAACAACTAAGAATCTTAAAGAAATATTGCATCAGTACAAAAATCTTGATTATCTAAAAGTAAGAATCTTGATTCTTCAATATTTAGTAAAATAAAATATGTACCATTTAGAGCGATAACCATAAAATCTCCAATAAATTTTCTAAAGGGTGTATGCAACTACACTATAGCACCATTCGACCATATAGTATAATTGAATAGTGCTATAGTTATTTTATTTCTTTAAATTTCAACACACTTCTTCATTTCAATTAAATTGTAGTCTTAGCAACTCTTTCTATATCAGCTGCCAATGATGTAAGCTGTTGTATGCATGTGGAAACTTCTTCTGTAGCAGCAGATTGTTCTTCTCCTAATTGTGCAATTTGTGCCAGTTCTTGCACTATACTAGATATCCCACTTTCAATAAATAAAAGAATCTCATTTATATTTTTTATAGACTTTGCACTGTTATCCGCCATTTTTCGTATTTCCTTAGCAACTACTGCAAAGCCACGACCTTGTTCACCTGTTCTTGCTGCTTCAATTGCTGCATTTAAAGCAAGTAATTTAGAATTTGTTGCAATTTCATTAACAAGTTGTAATATTTTAGATGTTTTTTTGATTTCCTCAATTGTACTCTCTCCAACTTTTTTTAGTGAATCTAAATCTGTAGCAAGCTTTGTGGAACTGGTCGTTAATTCTTCCATTGTTGCATATATTTCTTCTGTAGTAGCAGCAATTTTTTCAGAGGACTCATACAATTTTTTCTGTGTATCAACACTTAGACCTATACCAAATGCTCCAATAATATGATTTTCTTTGTTTCTAATTGGAACTGAGCTTGATTTTACAGGAATTCCATAAACCTCCTCAAGTAAAACCTCCAGTACCTTTTTACCAGTTCGTTGACATATATACATTCCAGATTGATGAGGAATGAGAGATCCAGGTAAAACTTTTACATTCATATTTTCACCTGAAACATAATATAAAAATCTTTCTTTATCTGTCACAGCAAACATGCTGTCTACGGGTAAAGCATCCTTGATAATGGGAATGGCTTTTATTAAAGATGTAATGATACTTTCCTCATTATTACTAATTGATTTTTCCATATTATATATAACCCTCCTTTATTCTACTAATACAAACTTTACTGATAAATTAAAATTACATAAGTTTAATAATTTTGCTTATATACTTTTTATCATTACTAACTCTTATTAAACTTTCAATAAAGTATTTACTTTTACTCTTAGGCAACTGCCTCCTTTCAAGAAGTTTAATCATTACCATACAAGTATCATATCTTTCTACGTGTGTATGTCCTTCCGAAAATTCCTTGTGTATGTTGTGTAATATATATCCTTTCCTAGATTTATAAATCTTGAAGTTAAAATTATGATATATTTGTACACTCACAAACATTCACCTCAGCTTAATATTATGAAATAAATGTTATATGAATGTTAGAACAATTTTAATTAAATTTTAAAGATGGTTTCTACAGTATTGTAATATTGAATCACATGTTTCAGTATAATTCTCACCAAGCGGACAAACGTTAATATACTGCTTTGCTTCCAAACATAACAGTGCTACTTTGTTTTTATCTCCAAGTGAGTTTAAATATAATATAGCAATATTAATTAAAGTTTCTATTACACCTAAACTATATACTTGTGGATCTTTTTCTGCTAATTCTCTTCTTATACTTAGAGCTTCTCCATAATTCTCCTCCGCTGCTCCATAGTCATTTCTATCAGCTTGTAAAATTGCAAGGTTATTTAATGTCATTGCTACATCAGGCATATATGTTTCAGGATTTTTTTCTGCTAACTTTCTATACTTCTCTAGGGTTTCTCCATAATTTTTCTCTGCTGCTTCATAGTCATTTTTATCAGCTTGCAAAACTGCAAAATTATTTAATACTGTTGCCACGTAAGGCATATATGTTTCAGGATCTTTTTCTGCTAATCTTCTATACTTTTCTAGGGTTTCTTCATAACTTTTCGCCGCTGCTTTATAGTTATTTCTATCAGCTTGCAAAATTGCAAGGTTATTTAATGTCATTGCTACATCAGGCATATATGTTTCAGGATCTTTTTCTGCCAATCTTCTATACTTTTCTAGAGCTTCTCCATAATTTTTCTCTGCTACTTGATAGTCATTTCTATTGAACTGTAAAATTGCAAGATTGTTTAATATGTCTGCTACATAATGTACATAGGTTTCAGGATTTTTTTCTGCTAATTTTCTATACTTGCCTAGGGCTTCTCTATAATTTTTCTCTGCTACTTCATAGTTATTTCTATCAGCTTGCAAAATTGTATATTGAAATACATTATTAAAATTGGAGAATAACTCTGTTGAATCTTTATAGTATTTATATTTATCTTTAAAACTAGTAGGATTTTCATAATTCAATGATGTAAGTTTTGCTTTTACTAAAAATTCATTAGATAAATCTGAACACTTTTTATTTACAATTTTTCTATCTATTAAAGCTCTGTCTTTATCAACATACATATCTTCTGTTTTTAAAATTGTATTAGCTTCTCTAAGTTTGCCTTCTATAAAATATTTTTCAGCATCCTTAAGTCGCTGAGATTTAAATGGTATCTTGTTAAAGATCTCAGCTAATGTATAAACTTCAGAGATAAAGGATTGTCTTTTTTTCTCTAATTCTTCTATATATTCTAAAGTTTCTTGTCTTTTTTCTGATTCATCATCATTTAACCTACTAAAAAAATTTTTTTCTCTTTTAATATCCTTTTCTATCTTTTTATAATCATCAAATTCATTATAACTAATATTAATCATAGTATCTTCAACATAATTATTATTTCCATTGATAGTACTCCCACATATAATATTTTTACTCTCTTTTATAGATATTGCTCTCTTTTCCATATCAATAACCATCTCCAACTATAAAATTCTCAATACAATTTATTTACATAAGTTGTAAAAAGCATGCAATAACTTGCTAGCATTTAAAAATTATAACTAAGGATTGTTGATATAATATTAAGAGTGATAACATTATATTTAATATTTATGTAAACTTTATATGTTCTATGGATTTTACATATGTGTTGTATAGAATTTAAAAAGTAATTATCTCCATCAAAAGTCATCACAGCTTCAATTTTAATAGTTATATCACATTTTCAATAGATTTGGATCTTGAGTTTATGAAAACTAACACCATAAAATGCATAATTAAATGGTGTTGTATGCTAAAGTTGCTCAATTTCTGAAACGAATTATAAAACGAAGCCACGGGGCAGTTACTATGGGGTTTCAATATACCTTACATATCCTTAAGTTTAATATTTTCTTATATTTTAGTACAGAATTTAGAGTAAAACTGTAAGATACCTCTATAATTGTTGCACTTTTACTTAATTACATATATACTTTCCCCGCCCCATGGTTTGAACTAATCACACTCTCCATAATTTATGCCGTTTTAGAACTTTTATCGGTGGTCTCGAAATTCTCGGTTCTATTTTCCTCATGATTACTATTGTGTCACTACAACATGGACATTTAGCTCTTACTCTAATGGATTGGGGGACAGTAGCTGGAGTAACTATGCTTAGCAGGATATAAAAAGATTAATAAGATTCTACTACGCCCCTTTATAAAGTTCTTCTAAGATTCATCATGAATAAACTCCACCTGAATCTTAGAACCACTTGATTATGTATTAACTAACTTTAAATGCAGATATTTTACTTTGTAATTCTATTACTATTTGGGTCAATGATTGTGCAGCAACTGATACCTGCTTCATAAGTGCAGTTTGTTCTTCCGAAGCTGCTGCCACATTTTCAATATAGCTAGAAGATTTAATTGAAAGACTAGAAATATCTTGTATTCCACTCACCATATTATCAGAATGATTATATAACCCTTCAATAACCTCTTCTATTTGTCCCATTTGTTCTGCAACATTTTTAACAGAACCTGCTATATCCTTAAATGAATTACTAGCCTCATTTATCATAGTTTTTCCGGTATCTACTGATGCATTTCCTTTACTCATAGCTGCTATTGCATTGGTAATATCTTGCTGTATCTCCTTTATAAGATCACTAATTTTTCCTGCTGCAGTTCCTGATTGTTCTGCTAATTTTTTAACTTCTTCAGCAACTACAGCAAAACCTTTTCCTTGCTGTCCTGCTCTGGCTGCCTCTATTGCAGCATTTAAAGCAAGGAGGTTTGTTTGTTCGGATATGTTATTTATTATGGTAATAATACTACCTATTTCTTTAGATTTTTCACCTAACACATTTACAATATGTGTTGATTGGGAAACTTGTAAGCTTATGTTCTCCATTTGCTCTATTGCATCATTTATTATATTGTTGCCGTTTTTAGCTACTTTCGTAGAATTAAAAGATAATCCAGTTGTTAAGTTTACACTTTCTTTTATATTTTTTATACCATTATGAATTTGTGTAACTGCTTCAGATATAGATCCGGTATCTTTAGTTTGTAATTCAGCATGCTGGGATACTTCTTGCATTGCTGCAGCCACTTGTTCAGCAGCCGACTGAGTTTGTTCTGCACTTGCAGTTAGCTCTTCAGATGTGCCCACAATATGATCAATATTACTAGTAACAGAATGAAAAGTTGTTTTCAAATTTGATGACATTTTATTTAAGTCCTGAGCCATATGTCCTAATTCATCCTGAGAGTTAACATCCAGAGTATAAGTTAAGTCTCCATCACAGATAATAGAAGTTAGTTTAGTAACCTGATTTATATTTTTTGTTATGTAGTTACTATAAAAAAATATGGCAGCCGTAATTATTACTATTAAAAATATACTAAGTAGAACAAGTATAGATACTAAGCCTTGCAAGGGACTATATAATTCTTTTTGTGAAACAGTAATACCTAATATCCAATTTGTTGAAGTTACAGGTGCATAATAAATAATCCTTTTATCATTACCATCCATATAAAAACCATTACCACTTTTACCACTTAGTATGTCTTTGCTAACAGCCGAAAACCTGGAATCATCCGTTATTTTCGATCTCATTACTTTTTTTGAATCTACACCAGCAATATATGAGCCGTTATTTGTAATCAAAAAAGCCTTTCCAGACTGACCAAACTTAACTTTATTAACCATATCTTCTAGATTGCTTAGATTAATATCCCCACTAGCCTCTCCAATAAAATTACCTTTTTCATCAAAAAATGGTGCTGAAACAGTTGCCATAGTAATTTTGGTATTATCATCATAATATGGAGCAGTCCAACCTACTTTATCTTTTGTGGTTTTCCCTGCTTTATACCAATCCTGAGAAGGATAGTTATAATTATCTTTCATATAATCTTCTGTGTACACAACCTTACCATTGTCTTTATATGCATAAGGTCCAAAAAACTTTACATTTTCCTTATATTTATAAGGTTCAAACCATACTCCTACTCCAAAAGTATCTTCATTAATTGCGGTATATTTTTGTACTAAGCTTTTATATTCATCTTTAGACATGGTGTTTCCACAAACTTCAATATTTCTTGCTAAAGTCTCAGCAATTCTGCTGTGTGAAGCAACTCTGTTATTGACTGATAACTTTAGTTCACTCATTTTGTAAGATATTTTACTATCAATTTGCTGGCTGATAATATTTTTTCCAGTATAATAACTTAACACTGATAAAATAATTAAAACCATTATTGTAACAGGAAGAATAGTTATAATAGTTCTTGTTCTAATACTTTTAATTCTTATCACTTTACTTCACCCCAAATCAATTATTGTATGTCTTTTTTTGTCTAAACCTAAATTCTGCTAACTACGCTCTTGATTACAAGCTATTATTTGCTATTTAATTTTTAATTTATCATGTTCTCGACATAATTATTTATAAGTTTATACTTTTTATTGATATTTAACTCGGGTTTAACATTACAGAATATTTTAAAAGACATTATAATTTCACTACGAGAAAGTGTGTATGAAACTTCATTCAGCTCGCCTTCACCAATCAAGTCCACAATTAACATAAAAAATTATAGGCATGAATTAATACATAAATAAAAAATAGAACTCCAACTTAGTTTTAGGGAGACTAAAAGAGCTGTTTTTGAATACATAGAGTTATTCTATAACCCTCCATAGGACTCATTCAACAAATGGATATATTCCTCCATTTATGATGTGGGAGGCTTCATAGTGATACTAAGAAAAATTAAGATAATTATGGATTTTTGCTGTCTATTTTATTGAGGCAAGGTCAGTGTTCTTTAAATGAATTAGGAATAAAGGCATTAATATCAAAGTTACTAGCAAGTAACTCAATGAACCGATCGTTTAGTAGTTATGTGTTTTAATTCAGATACCTGTTAAAATATTCAGTTGCTTAATTTTATTAAGACAAAACATGTTTGTTCGCCTCCTCTATGTTTTATTATTTTGTGTGGTAACATTTATTATTTCATAGTGAAGGAAAATATAAAAGCCTAACGGCTAAAAAGTTAAGGAAATCAACGCTTACACAATTCTCCAAGCAACTAAATTTAAAATAATTAGTATGGAGGAATGTTAACATGAAAGCTCGTAGAGGAGTGTAATACCAACTTTTCTAGGAACAGCAGTTACAGCTACGTGAGCTGCTTTAACAGCTATGAAAATAGCATCACCGCTGGAGCAGGTGGGTTGTATTTGCTGCTTAAGCAGCTTAAAATGATTCTGCTGTAAAATTATCACCCTTTTAAAGTCCATCAATTTTTTAACTTCTTATATAATCTATTATTACTTCATCTGTAACATTTCAACTACGTCCCGAGTTTACCTAACGGTTTAGGCTGGAAGCCGAGGGATTTAACCCCATTATACAGACATTTAATTAAATATTAATCTATTTTATTAAAGTTTTAGAAAACTTGTAAATAAGGCCTGTTTAATTGAACACAGTATATTTAAATCAACGGTATAATTATTGCGAGTACATTTAGGAGCTTTGCAGAAAAAATTGCCACTGCTCCTATAAGGGAAATTTTGACCAACGATCCCATAATATCACCACTCTAAAATTAATAAGTACACTGGCTTTTGTTTTGAGGAAGCAACATCCCAAATCCTGCCAGTATAAACATCCATCCTGGGAGAAGTGGTAGAATTACTCCTGATATGCCAAGTATTATCATCACTACACCCAATATTTTTTTCATTGTTTTCAAAATAATCACCTCCCGTATAATAATATTATTTAGTGTATTCATTTTTATGAGTATAATACAAATATTTGATAATTCAAGGTATAATAATTAAAATTGAAAATTTAAATGACATTTTATTCTTAAGTTGTGACGGAACTGATTGTATTGACAAATAAGGTTGTCACAACTATAATATTTATAACAACTTTATTTAAGTAGGTGATGACTTGGAAACACAATATGATTATACTCAATTAATTGGATATTTAATAATTAAAAGTGAAGTTTGCATTAAGAGAAAAATTCTTAGTTTATTTTTAAAAAAAGGTTATAATATTACCTTTGAACAATGGACAATATTAAATGTATTATATGTAGAACCAGGTTTAATTCAAAGCGAAATTGCAATAAAAGCATACAAAGATAAGACTAACGTAACTAGGATATTGGATATACTTTCTAAAAATGGATATGTAGTAAGAGAAAAACATAGAAGTGATAGAAGAAGTTCTTGTATTTATCTTACAGAGGCAGGAAGAAAAATATTTGATGATCTTATACCCTACGTTAAATCACTTAATAAGCAATTTACAAAGGACATATCTGAAGAGGAACTAAAGATATTTACAAATGTATTAGATAAGATATACAAAAATGCCGAATAGGAATTTTGATTTCTCTCAATAGTTGTTGTAACTATAATATCTATATCTACTAACTATTATAATTTGTATAAGGAGAATTTTATGGTTAAATTAACTTTAAAAGAAAAGCTTGCATTCAAGTTTATCTTTAGCGAGAAGAAAATTTATAGCAGATGGTATGGGAGGTTCTTATCTTTCGGAATAGCCTATGGAAGACTAAAAAGAGTAGTTGGAAGAATTCCTAATTGGTTACAATGGTGTAGTGAATGGACTAAAGAAGGTGACATTCTATATAAAATGGCAGAAGAAGCTTTGCAGAATGGATATATGATAAAAGCAAAAGAATTATTTCATGAAGCAGTGGGTTGTTACCATGTAGGTCAGCATATATTTTTTATTGACAGTATTCAAAAAGAAAATACTCAAGATAAGGCTAGAAAGAGCTATAAAAAAGCAATTAGTTTATATAACGAAGGGGAAAAACCCATACCAATCAAAATAGAATTTAATAGAGTAAAGATACCAGGATATTTAAGACTCTCGCCCTTTTCTAATAAACCGCTCATTGTTTTTATCAATGGAATGGATAATATAAAGGAAGCCGAAGGTCATTCCCAAGGGACATTATTCAAACAACATGGTTTTAATTATTTTACTTTTGATGGCCCTGGCCAAGGTGAACTATGGAAAAACATGAAGTTTGATGTAAGAGAATACCACAAAGTAGTATCGACGATTATTGATTGGTTTGAAGATCAAAAAATATATAAAATTGATTTAACTAAAATTGCGTTAATTGGATTTAGCTTAGGAGGATATTTAGCACCCATGTGTGCAGCATATGATAAAAGAGTAAAAGCTGTGGTCGGAAATAGTGGACTTGTTTATATAGGTGGGTTACAGGGATTAAAACAGCTTAATCCAATTTGGCAACGTGGTGTTACTTATATGACTGGATGTGAGACATTAGAAGAAGTAAATAATAGATTTGACTGGGATATTGAACAGCAGCCTAATTTGAGGATACCTCTATTATTCTACCATGCAGGAAAAGATGAAGTAATGCCTTCTCCTCAAACTCACTCTGAGAAAATAATGAGATGGGCAAGAGGAGAAAAGACCCTTAAGTATTATGAGTATGGTGAACATTGCACCATGAACTATTTAGATGAAGTATTTCCTGAAATAATAGATTGGGTTAAGAAAAAACTGGAAATGTAATTTTACTTGTAAACAAATGGATTAAATGATTAATAAACTTATAACTTACCTGCAGACAAATTTTCATATTACGAAATAGTTAAAAAAATATATTCTAATGTCCATTTACTTATATACTTATACTTGAAAAAACTTACTAACATTTATTATAAACACAATCATTTCAATAGTCCTCTCTTTTTATTTATTAACTAGAGTGAGTTATGCTGACTTTGACGAACACAACTTCGTGATTATATAATAAAATCATGGAGGCGAGAAAAATGACAGATAATAAACAAAAAAGATATGAGGAAGAATTTAGAGCAAGTGCTGTAAAAATGGATATTGAAAAAGGTGGAGTAATCAGTGAGGTTTCTAAGAGTTTAGATATATCAGAACCAGCCCTTAGACTTTGGGTTGCGGATGTAAAAGAACCTGAAGGTAGTGAAAACTTTATAATAGAATTTCGCAAAATTATTTCAGTTTTTAGGGAAATGACCCCAGGAGTTCAAATTTTCACCTCCTTACCAAACTCCATAAAATCAGTAAAAATCAATAGCTATTCTTGGTGAGATTTATCATAGCTATAAAAAGGTAGCTTAATATAAACTATTAACTTTAAGCTTAGCAAATAGGCTTATTTGTGCTATCCAAGAAGTGGAACCTCAGATTTTTTTCTGAAATTTCATTTTTTAAATTTTACCTTTGTTTCCTACTGTATCCGATTTACTTTATCTTTTTGACACACTGATAAGCTGCTGCAAGAGCACCGGGCACACCACCAATCTGCATTGCCCAGCATGAACCAATATACAGGTTTTTCACCGGTGTTTTTATATTCACGCTCATAGTGTTTTTATAGAACTTCTTCTTTGGGTTCCAACTCCATGAGGAGCTTGCCCCATCGGTATTATGAGTAAATCTTTCATAAGTCAGTGGAGTTGCAGCGTCTTTATATTCGATATATTCCCTTAAGTTAGGAATCAGTATCGATGCGGTTTCTATCATTGCATACATAGCTTTTTCCTTCAATTGTTCATATATCTCCTTGTCACCGCTGCCCCAATTATTCATCCAATGGTGAGGCATCATTGCCTGAAGCATCAATGAGGCTTTCCCTTTGGGAGCATGATTGGAGTTTATCATTGACGGTGAATAAAGCGAAGCAGACGTCTTGCTGAAAAACTCTGGATCTTGTGAATTATAAATATCATAATCAGGTTTATTATTAAAAAAAATTACATGAGGAGCTTTCATATATTTGCCAAGTTCTTCATTTGACATATTTAAACCCAGATATACTGTAAAGAAGCTCTCTGAAACAGTAGACCTGTCGATATTATTCAAGAGTTTCTGTGGAATAAGGCTATTATCATCTAAAAGTTTCAAGAAGGTTTTTTTATAATCTCCGGCAGAAATAACATAATCTGCTTCATAAATGGTGTTTTTACATGAAACTCCAATTGCCACTCCATTTTTTGTTATTATCTTGTCAACAAACGAGTTCAGCTTCAAAACTCCACCCAACTTCCTGAAGTTTTCAACTAGAACGTCAGCCCATGACTGCATCCCGCCTTTCACAGTCCAATAGTCGGTGAGCATTCCTGGTAAACTGGCGCCTACAAACATGGCCGGCATATCCGGATAGCCAAATCCGCTGAACAGCTTGAACAGTTTTGAGTCTTTTTCGAAATAAATTTCGGCAAAGTCCGACGAGGTCATATCGCCATACTTTTTTGATAGCTTCATCAGTTTTGGACCGTTCATGACATATGGAATCATTAATTTTAATAATTTAAGTCCACTTAAAAGAAATGGCATGGGTTCATCTACGTTCCCCATCAGATCAACTATTTTATCCAAATCTGGAAACACCCTATCAAGCTTTTCTTTATCGGATGGAAAAGCGGAGTAAATCATTTTTTTAAAATTATCGTAATTCTCAGGAATCCCGTCGATATCCTCCGAAACAAATCTCATTTTCTGTTTTACAAAGTCTATCTTTTCAAACACTCCGATGTCCTTCATTGCCTTGAATACTGATGCTGAAGCCTCAAAAGAAAGAGTACCGCTCTCAAAATAATAACCATTCCTATAAAATCCGGCAGTATAGCCGCCAGGCATGCTGTGGGATTCAAATATGGTTACTTTATGGCTATTCTTTGCAAGAAGATTTCCTGTAATAAGGCCGCCGATTCCCGAACCGATTATTACTACATTTTTCATTTCATAATCTCCTTCATTTTATAATAAATTATTGTATAATATTTAATTGTTTATTTTTACCCTATGTTTTTTACTTTGTTATAATACCTAAAAATTATTTCCACTGAATCAACGTTAGGATATCTACCTATACTACCTATAGTACCGCTATGGCAATTGAATCGTCTAGCTTATACTACAAAGTGATGACTACATTTCCCTTTTTATGTCCTTCATCAACATAGCTATGAGCCTCTGAAATCTTCTCCAGCGGATAACATCTATCAATGACGGGTTTTATCTTTCCAGTCTCAACTAACTCTTTGAGGAAAATTAGATCTTTCGCCTTTGCACTTGCAGTTCTCAAACCTGTAGCCATAAATAGAGCCTTTTTTGCGAGATACTTTGAGGTCCATAACATTTGAAGCATAAGTACTGGAGTAGGGACAGTTGAAATATAGATCCCTCTTTGTTTTAGCGACCTTTTACAATGTGAAAATGAGCTCTTGCCTACAGCGTCAAAAATGATATCATAGGTCTGACCTGTTTTAGTAAAATCCACTTTGGTATAGTC
Source organism: Candidatus Clostridium eludens (assembly GCF_045310515.1). NCBI lineage: Bacteria > Bacillati > Bacillota > Clostridia > Eubacteriales > Clostridiaceae > Clostridium > Candidatus Clostridium eludens. Next base: position 16,268 of record NZ_JBJHZX010000050.1, read on the forward strand.
GATCACTTTATCGGCTCCACTGGTATTGATCTTGGACTTAAGAGACCATTGAAGAATCTAGATATAAACGGGTCACCCCTCCGAAATGCCGAATCCGCTGATGTTACTGCAGCAGCATGTATTTTTATTAATACTTCATTATCCTTAATAGCAGGCTTTTCTACATTTTTTAATTTAAGGACATCTGGTGATCCATATTTTGTGCATACAATTGCTTTCATTCATATTTTCTCCCTTAATTAAGTTGGTACTGATATATTTATTTTTACTCGATGTATGTTTTTATATGCACGTTGTAATATTTTTTATACTTCATGTCGATAATTCTTTACATGGGATGTAGCCTCTTAAATGAAGGGGGCTGTGGAGTTAATTTAACTTGTATCATTTGGCAAGAATAAAACCTTTCGCCAAATATACAGTTCTATCGTGACCAAAATTTAATTACTCCTAGTTCTGAATCATTTCTCTCACAGTTTTTATAATTGTATCAGTTAATTTTCTAATATCTCCGTTATTTATTCGATAAGCTGATGTATATTTTCGAGTTGGTTTCGGGTCTGAAGGCAATAGATCAGCAACATGCAGATCCATAAGTGCATTAGGTTCCTTTCCTACTCTTTTTTTCAATTCACCTGCCAGTTTTGGATTTGCGCCATCGGCCCCACCGCTTATTGAAATGAAAGCATATTTACACGGATTTGTTTTAAGATGCTTTAAGTAAGCACGAAGCGGTGTAGCCACCTGTCCCATCCAAATCGGCGCAAAAAAGAGAATCAAATCACAATTTCCCAATTTATCAGGTGTTGGTTGTACCTGTGGTGTTCTGTTAAAAATCATGTCCAGAACAATTGAACCAATAGTCCTAGATTTAAGTTCTTTAATTTTGATGTGCTCCACTACAAGTTCTTCTGCTATACTGTTGGCTAAAACTTCGTTGTTACCAGTTAATGAGTAGGAAATAACTGCAATCTTCATAATAAAACCTCCTAAATTTTTCACATATATTTTTGCCACATTGGCAAAACGAAATCCTTCCCTATTTTTTCTGTGCCTTAATGAGAGCGTTTTCCACAGGCTTCAGATAGGCTTTTGAAGTAAGAGTAGCTCCACTGATGACGTCTACATGCAGCGACTGGGCTTTGATTACTCTATTATATAGCTCGCCTGTAAATTCCAGCTTTTGATTTTCTTTATGCTCTAGTATTTTAATATCAGTAACCTTGCCCGAGGATACGGTAACCTGTACTTTATTGGCTCTCCATTTGTACATTCCGCCTTCGTATTCCCCGATATAAGTACCGTCGTTCAGCTTGCTGAAATTCACAGCGTCAAGAGAGAGATTTTTAGCTTCATTATGTTCTTTTGATATATACCACCAGCCTACTGCTCCTACTACACCTAATGCAGCAATAATTGCAAGAAAAATAACCCATCCAATTTTTCTTTTCCCCTGTCTTTTCATTTTTAACCCCTTGCTCCTTTTCATAATAATTATGCTTCCCATTTAATTTATTTTTCCACCTTTTGAGATTATTCTTTCCCAGAGCAATCCATCAAGCCTTTCATTGCAAATTCCGCTAAGTATTCTAAAACTTGTGGGAAATATTTAAGTCCAATCTCTTCCTTGTGTGTTTCCACATTGACTAAAGCAGAAAAAATTGCCATAATCACCTCAGCATCTATGTCATTTCTCATTTTTCCTTCGATTTGCCACTTCTTTACTATTTCAATAAAATTGTCATATAAAAAAGCAACACAATCAAATCCGTTTTCCTCACGAAAACTTTGTTCTATTTTATTGAAAACATCTCTGTTATACCATTCTTTTAAGATGGGATTTGAGGTCATTCCCTTGAGATTGAGAAACATGATTTTCTTCATAACATCTATAGGGCTAGCTTCTAAATTAATAGATTCCATTATGTTCCTTTTTAGTTTCACGTTTTCTTCCAAATAAATCTCCATAAACAGCTTATCTTTTGAAGGATAATAATTATAAAAAGTGCCGGTAGCCATACCAGCCATTTTTGTTATTTCAGCAATACTTGTATCTTTAAACCCTTTGGAACTGAACAACTCTCTTCCACACTTTAATATATCCGCTTTTTTATCAATCATGTAAGTTACCTCCCTGTAGTCTAGAAAATCTCTTTACTTATGTTTAACCATCTTGTACCCTAAAGAATTAAAAAGACCTTTATAAAATTCTTCAACGGATACTTCATTTTCTGTTTTAGTTATTTCTGCTGAAGTTTAGTCATTAGTTATAATGTAGACACCCAACTACCCCTTGATACACTAAATCCAAATTTTGCTCCCATACCTTCTAGATATTTAATAATGTCTTTCCACCAAAGATACCTTGCATAACAATTACTGCAAAAATCTTATCAAAAAATCTTGGCCTATGGAATATCTTGTCAATTAAAATGAAATATTCACGCAATTATATGAATGAATATTTTCAAATTCATTCATATTCTAACACAGATAAATATTTTAGTCAATTATATATAATACAATAATTAAATTACACTATCATGTATTATCAAGAGCTTAAAGGTACTGCTGCAGTGTCCAAAGATGACCATTCCTGCAAAAAGAATGTCAACATGTGGCGTAGTCTAATTTACTAATTTTGTATCCTTCAGCAAATGCTTTTCTTCTCTCCATCGCAAGTTGTACTGCTGTTTTAGCATGTTTGTATCACATTTTTCTACTTTGGCATATTGTTGTATTATGTAGAAATATTATAATAAAGCAGGTTTTGAGCAACGAATAAACATTGTGAATTAACCCAGTAAGGGTAATACTATCAGCTATGCCACGTACTGAAAAGCAAATGTTATAATATGGAATTGAATATTTATAAAAACATTTGTAATAATTATTTTATAACCGTACAAACTATAGATAAATCCTTCAAATATACACTTACCAATCTATTAAAGCTTGTATCTATTTTGGATTCAAGCTTTAGCTATTGAATAATATTAAGAAGGATGTGTACTTATATTTCAAGAATAACTTTTAACTCTTATCTATATAACATATTAAGAAAAGTATTTATTTTATTTTTACTATTCTATATATAATTATGAGCATCACGATAACTAAACCTGAACCATATATAAGTTTGTTATATTTCGCCAACCATCTTGGCAGAAATATATCAAATCCAACTTCAGGATTATCAATATATTTATATCCTAAAATTGTTAAAGGGCATTTTCCTTTAAAAATTATCAAAATTACAACTTCAATAATTTCCAAGCCAATTGCAATCCATAAATATAAATCTATCTTATTATAAATCCCTGCATATAATATATAGAAAAATACAAAAACATAAAAGGTCCATATCATTGTGTGTATTAGTTTTAAATAGAATAATTTCTTATCCACATTTCTTCCTCCATTTAAATCAATACTTACTTCCTCATAATAAAATTACAATTATGTCTTAACTATTATATCATGAATTTTCAATATCATTCTTAAACAGAGCCTAGAATTAAAACTATACACAAGCTATGCACAGTTTATTAAAATGATTAATAATAAAATTAATGAAGAAGATTTAAAACCCAAATACGTGGTTTTTCCAACCTATAATTGCTCTATGTATCAACAATATTTCCCACTTCCTTTTCAATAAGAATAAAATAGTTTCTTCCTCAAGCTTGCATAGATGCAGCAAAATCAACACCTTTCTTTTACGGTATCCCATTTTGACTTTCCCATGAACTCACCTCCCATGTATCTTTATATATAGTGCGTGTGGCAGCCATTACATCCCACAACCTACATAATAAAAAAATAAGCACCAACAATACATTTGGTACTTATTCCTACATCTATGCCATAAGAGATATAAACTTTTGCACATTTGGGGCCTGTAGCATTATTTGGCCTATTATTTTATAGCTATTATTATAATTAATAATTGTTATGATATTATTTTGCATACGTTAAATAAATATTTACACAGTAAAAAAATAAGCACCCTAGATGACAGGCACTCACTTTTCCTCTAAGTTTTAATAACTTAGGACACTTTTATTGTACATGCTAATTATTGCCATAATGTGTATTGAATGTTAAATAATGATTACATTTAGTATATTATTCCTTTGTTTTTTATTGAACATAAAAATAAGCACCAACAATATACTTGGTACTTATTTTTATATGGCTCCATGAAGTCCTCCCCATACAAAAATATGAGGTACTCCAGCAACTTCTGTATTTAATTTTTTCGTATAATCCCTATTAAGGGGATTCTTATACCAATCAACTATATATTTGATATTTAGATTCTATTTTTAGAGTATCTGGAATTGTGATTTCAAATATCATCCAGTCATTAACTTCTTTTGGGTTAAAATCACATAAAATCCCTTTTAAAATATATTGGCCATAACCTCTACTGTTATATCCACATCAGATATTGCATTTATTATTTTCATAAAAAGCTTTTAATTCTTCTGGATTATTTACTATTACATTGGCCTTATGAGTATCAGTATCCATAATTATCCTTAGCCAATCATATTTAAATACTTCAAAATCATAAAAAAGCATTTAATCACCTGCCTCTATAATTGAGTTTCCATGTATAATAAGTCTAATTTTACACATCCTATTTGTATAAAGAGTTTATATGTTAATATCTCCTGGATTAATAATTAATCACTTTTTTCCCATACCGGGAATGTATAATTCCCGGTATCTATTTTTATCACAAAGAGTTTGAAGTGCAACACAAAAACACCGTAGAATTCAACTTTGAATAATTATTGCAATAACAACTCGGATTTAAATACTATTACAGCATTTCCTGAAATTTTAACTTCTACAGGTTTATTATTTTCTATAACTACTTCCACTTCAATAATACCTGAACGTTCTATAGCTTCGCCTTGTTTAGCTTTAAATTTAAGTAAAGAATTATTATGATTGATCAATTTATGGTGAACCAAATATGCACCTAAAGGACCGTTTGCATTACCCGTTACAGGATCTTCATTAATACCTATAGCAGGAGCAAACATTCTACCATGAACCAAAATATCACTATCCTGAGAATCAACTGTGAAAACGTAATATCCATTACATTTAATAATATGGCTCAATTTAGAAAGGGTATCATAATTAGGTTTCATTTCATTTAAGGTTGCAATGTTCTTTATACCAATCATAACCTTAGAATGACCTGTTGAAACAATCTGAATTGGATAACCTTCTAATAAATCGTCATCACTTATACTTATTGCTGATAAAAGATTTTTTTTATTTATCCCTTCAATAATATCGCCAAATTCAATTTTCCCTTGCGTCATAGTAATTTTGTAATCTTTGTTTTCTTTCACTATATCAACAGGAAGAATCCCTGCACCTGTCTTATGATAAACTCTTGAAGTGTTAAGCGTATTTTCAATAGCGCGGGCATAGTGCGCAGCAATAGTAGCATGTCCGCAAATTGGCACTTCATTTGTTGGCGTAAAAAACCTTATATGAACATCATACTCATTACTATTTGAAGAAAAGATAAAAGCTGTTTCAGAATTATTAAGTTCTCTAGCTATTTTCTGCATTTCATCCGAAGTTAATCCATCAGCATTTGTTATAACCCCAGCTGGATTTCCAACAAATTTATCCTTAGTGAATGAGTCTATTTGATATAAATTATATTTTCTTGTCATGCTTTTTCCTCCTACCGATTATGAATATGAATTTGTAGATTGCAATTCAGTCTCTTTATATACGGAAATTATACCATATTTTAGCACCTAAGCATCAATATTCTTCTTTAAAACATCGCATTATTCAATTGTCACGGAACATCGTTCATACTTTTTGTTCCAGTAGTTACGTCGTCTAAAATTCATTATATGTAACATCCTACAGCATGTTGAATAAGCTGTATTAAGCTTGTGTTTTCCAAAAACATTTTTGAATACACATCATACTACCTTTTTAATATACTATTTCACCAATACAGTATTGACATATCCATACCATGATTCTACTGTATTGGTGCTTTATATTTTAATTTTATTTTCACCTGCCTTTTATATTTTAAGAAGGAGCTATACCATTAATTTTAGAATACTGCAGAAAGCTTAAGATTGCAGAATATATTATTGGATGACAACGCTAGTGATAAGATATGGAATACAGACTTCATAAAAAAAATAAAAACTACTGCCGATAGACTTGATGTTAATAATATAGGGTTAAAGATGGCAAAGGATTCAAATTTAAAGAGCCTAAAAGTGACACATCTAATAGATCTATAACTGCACCACAACAACTTATAAAACTATTATAAGCTTCTATTTACAGCTTTAGCTATACTATTGATAAAATCCTCAAGATTATTTTCAACACTTGCTTTTTCAAGAGCACTCATATACTCATCTCTCTTCCATTCTTATAACAGTGATGGGATAGCCATTTCTCATAAGAATTAAATTCTAAATTTTTTTCAATATAATTCAATAAATATTCTTTATTCTATACTACCTAATAACTCATTTGCAATGTTTATACTTTCTAACCTCATAATACTTTCCTCTGCACTTCCATAACCTAAAAGGTTAATACTTCCATACCATACAATTTTCTGATCAAATATTGCAAATTTCTGATGTATATTTGTTTTAAAAATAATATCTATTCCAGACATCCTTATAAATTTATACATTTCCATTAAAGCACCTTTATCTTTTTCTTTAAAATCTGTTTCTGGACGAGTAACTACCTTGATCCTATTTCCATTTTTTATTGCAATCATCAAAAGTTTTAACATTTGTGACAGTCTTCTTTTGCTTATAAAAGGACTAACTATAACAATTTCATGTTTCGTTGAAAAAACATCATTACTAAATACAGTTAAAAAATTATTATTGTTATAAATTAAATTTATTGTTTCAAATGGTTTACTCTCACTTTTAGCGGAATATCCTATTGAAGCATATCCCTTTAACCTTTTTTCATACATTCTTTCTAATACACCAATATGTACATCAACATAATCATAAATTTGAACTTCATTTTTATTATCATATATTCTGTGAAGTCTACCAGCATATTGCTGTAGCGTTCCTTTCCATGCTATAGGCATTGCAAGAAATAGAGTATCTAGTCTCGGTTCATCAAAGCCTTCTCCTACAAATTTACCTGTAGCTACTATTACAAAGCTACTTTGTTTTGCTATATTTGAAAGTTTCTCTAGTTCAGTTTTCTTTTCTTTAACTGACATTCTTCCAGTAAGTACAATAACATTAGGTAGTTTTTTTCTAAAGCATTAGCAAGTATTTCGACATGTGCTGTTCTTTCAGTTAAAACTATGGGATTTCGGCCCTATTTTACACAACTTATAACATCACTAATAATTAATTCATTTCTAATTTGACTAGTACTTATTTCAGAATATATTTCTGCTATTGTCCATTCTTTTTCATTTTGACAAACAGGTTTTCTAAAAGAAGTAAATCTCGGAATAACATAATGTTCAAAAGGTTGTTTTTCAGCCTGCTTTCGTGCATCAACCTTTAAAAATTCATTTACTGTTAAAAACTGGTTTAACCTTTCTTTCCATTGTTCTAACAATTGTTGAGTATGTACAATTATAAGGGTGTTTACCCTTCTTTCAGCTATTAACCTAGCTCCAATAACAGTTTTACCAAAACCAGTGGTTGCAGATAACACTCCATTATCATGTTTTAACATAGCATCTGCAACTACCGCTTGTTCTTCTCTAAGTTCTCCATTAAACATAACTGAAATTGTTTTACCACTATACCTTTCATCGTTGCACTTAAAGTTAACTTTATTTTTATCAAATAAATTATAAAGGTCACTCTCTGTGCCTCTTGGAAGACATAAATATTCTGACGTTTCCTCTGACAAAGAAATAACTCTTGGTTTATCAAAGGTCGGTAGTCTCATAGCTTGAGCTTTATAAAATTCCGGATTTTTAAATACTGCCACTCTTTTAATAGAATTTAGAGTTTTATTTGAAAATCCCTCTTTCTTTATAAAAATCATATTAGCTTTTATAATATGAACATTAGTTGAAAAATCTGTATTACTTAATTTATAGCTTTTCCTAATTCTTTCCCATGGTTTAGTTTCTTCCTCTACATCTTCCTTTAACTCTCCTAATTCATCACCAGAACAAAGTTCAGAAATATAAAACTCAATCTCATCTTTTGTGAGTTTACCAACAGAACTTAGAAAATGCCATTGATCTTTATAGGGTTCTAGGTTTTTATCTATAAAAACACTATTTTTGTTTTTTCTAGCATTTTGCTGCATTGGCAAGGCTATAAGATTTCCAAAGCCTTCTTTTGGCATAGTGTCCTGATTCGGAAATAGTCTATCATAAGATTCAAATTTGATTCTCTTCTAACAGCTCCATGTACTTATTATAAAGTTTATTATAATCCATTCTTTACTCCTTGCTTATTTTTTTAGCTAACTGAAAACTAACAATTTCAATTCAAGATGTAAATCATTAGTTTCTCATTTATCCATTTCAGTTTTTCATACTCACTTAGATATTTATCAATGTTATCTGTATAAATTCTAATTTTGGCTAAAAATTCATTAGGAAGTAACCAAGCTTTTGAGTTTAAATTTTTAAAATTCGCTTATCGTATATAAACCTCCATAATCGTTGCTTAAATATAATTTTTTTTGTAATAATTATATCATATAAATGTAACAATTATATGGCAAAACCATACAATTTCACATAAAACACTAACCACTTTTTTAAATAGCAATATTCATAATTTAGCATTTTATGTACTTATTTAAAGTTGAATTGCTGTGTGCTGTGTAACCAACAGTACAAGATACAGCTCCAATGATAAATAATAGAAAAAATCAACAGAATTAATTAAATTGTGCTTGACTGATTAAGCTTTCTGTCTTATAATAAATTTTGTCAGTAATCATTACAATAGATTTACTGAAATATGATAAAGTATTACTAAATATAGGGGTATAGCTCAACTGGTAGAGTAGCGGTCTCCAAAACCGTTGGTTGTGGGTTCGATTCCTACTGCCCCTGCCATTTTGTAATTGTGAAAACGCACAAAAAACGCACAAAATTAAAATTAATTATTTTTGTGCGTTTTTATTTATTTTAGAATACCACAGGTTTTACCTGTGGTTCCGGAAAGCTTATAGCTATGAGTAGGAAAAAGAAAAACTCCA
>NZ_JBJHZX010000051.1:0-25171 GCF_045310515.1 Candidatus Clostridium eludens
TGTTTCGTTGCTTTCTTGCTCTTCTACAATCAATACATCTCTGAGGCTCATTGTCGAATCCTTTTTCTTTGTAAAAATCTTGTTCAGCTTCAGTAAATACGAATTCCTTTCCACAATCTTTGCAAACTATTGTTTTATCTGCCATTTATATATACCTCTTTCTTTTAAAGTACCCCCTAACGGATGGACACAATATGTTTAAGATGGAGTCCATGTATTCCTCTTATCATGGTATCGTTAGGGGATGAGTTTATTATAGCACTCTTTAACAATATATGGAATTAATATTAAAAAATGAGAATTATCTTTTGTGTCTGACAATTAAAAGTTAAATTAGCTACAGAGCAATTTAGGACATGTTAAGATACAAGGTGATTTGTATTACTTGCGAATTCAAAGCCGGATATTGGGCATGTGTGGAAGTTTTAGAAGGGTATTAGCTAATTAGGTACATATTCTTTTCTATTTTATAATATAGCAGCGGATAGATGATGTATTATTATGTTTGTTAGATGAATTCATCCTTTTTTACACATAAATTTATTTTATTATAACACACTACACATAATAAATTATGTCGTGTGCTCTGCGGGGCTTTTGACCAGTATTACTACTAGTTTTTTTTAAGCCAATAAAATAAAAACTAATATAAAACATAAAATGTTCGATTATAAAAAAGTAATATCACATTTTAATCTCATTAGGGGGCATTCATTATGAATTTTTTAAAAAAACAAATGTAAGAACAAAATTAATTTTATCTTATACAATATTAGCCATATTAATTGCTATAGTTAGTATTATAGCAATAGTGTCATCTAAATCAATAATTGTAAAATACCATGAGGCAATATTAATGGTAGTAGGATTATTCCTCAATATAAGTTTCGGCTTAATTATTTCAAAAGATATAAATACTCCATTAGTGAAGATAAAATCTCTCGCAGAAAGACTAGCTACATATGACCTGTCTACATCAATTTCTATCACAAGACAAGATGAATTTGGACAAATAGGTATAGCTCTAAATACAGCACAAGAAAATGTGAGTAGCTTAATCAGACTTATTATGGAAAACTCTCAAAATATTAACGCATCCAGTGAAGAACTTTCAGCAACTGTAGAAGAATTGACAACAAAGATAGATGTCATTGATGAAGCAGTAGATACCATTGCTTCTGGTATGCAAGAGTCAAGTGCTGCCTCAGAGGAAATAAGTGCATCTGTTGAAGAAGTAGATTCAAGTATCAATGAGCTCTCGTCTAAAGCTATGGAAGGAAGTAATAATGCAAATCAGTTTAAAGAGAGAGCTACAGCAGTTAAAAACAATAGCCGAAAAGCTATTGATGAAACTCGAAAAGTATATGGTGAAGAACAAGAAAAAATCAAAAAAGCTATTGAAGATGGAAAAGTAGTAGACAGTATAAGAGTTATGGCAGATACCATAGGAAGTATAGCAGAACAAACAAATTTACTTGCATTAAATGCAGCAATAGAAGCTGCAAGAGCAGGAGAACAAGGAAAGGGATTTGCAGTAGTGGCAGAAGAAGTAAGGACGCTGGCAGAACAATCTGCTGAGGCAGTAATAGGTATTCAGGATACTATAGTAAAAGTGCAGGAAGCATTTAAAAGTAGTGCCGATACAGGTAGAGATATATTAAAATTTATAAGTACACAAGTACATGAACAATTCGATGCCTATGGCGAAACAGGTAATCAGTATTATAATGATTCAGATTTTGTAAGCAAAATGTCTGAGGAAATTGCTGCTATGTCTGAAGAAATTACGGCCACGGTTGGACAAGTAAGTGAAGCTGTTCAAAACATGGCACAGGTGTCACAAACATCAAGTGAACAGGCAGAAACAATAAAAGAGAGCATGGATGAAGCCACAAAAGCAATAGAACAAGTGGCAGTAACAGCACAAAGCCAAGCAGAACTTGCCCAGAATCTTAACGAAACGGTGCAAAAATTTAAGCTTTAATTTACTGCTCCTTTTAAATGTTAGTGTAAGCTTTAAATAAAGTTTAATCAAAATATAAGTTTTTTAGTAGGCCCAGTACCAGCAAACGTGTAACTAGGGGCAAAGTGTATTCCATAATTTAGGTACTCGTATTAGATGTTTTATTGTATATTAGACATTAAATTTAAATTGTATCAAAATATCTTTTTAGGCTTGGGGTTAGTATTTGCAAGCTTAGAAAAAATAGCTATTCAACAACCTATTATTATAATCATAATCAAAGTCATCCTTTACTGATATTTTTCAGCGAAAACATTATATCATAGGAGGGTGACTTATTTAATTTTTCACTCTAGTTAATAAACAAAACATGAAATTTGTGGCTTACCCCTTGAGTAAATAATAATGAACAAATTAAGAGTAAAGGGGTATTTTATGGCAGTCCAATATACTTATTACTTTTTAGTTATAGTAGCTTGTCTTATAGTAAAAAATATATAAATTAACGTGAGTTCGATGGAAGAATTTAAGGTATAAAAAAATCCCATTTTTTTGTTTTATTTTTTGCTTGCGCTCATATAATAAAACTTGTTGATGAGATTTTTTATACCTAAAATTTCTTTATTTACTTTATCGAGCTCAGGTTAAAATAAAGAGAAATGAAATATTGCAGTTGACAGAACTATAACAGGCTCAAATCAACTATGGGAAGTGGATATAAAATATGGCTACCATAGAAGGTGAAGATGAAAGATGCTACAGCACTACTCAAAAAGTATTTAATAAAAAGAAACTTGTTTGAGGAAGGCTATAAAAAGCCAGTAATAAGAACAGACAACGGACCTCAGTTTATAAGTCATAAATTTGATGAATGCTGTGAAGAACTTAAAATTGAACATGAGAGAATACCAGTGAAGACGCCAAATAAAAGCGCGCATGTAGAATAATTTCACAGAATACTTGAGGATGAGTGTCTAAAAATTAATGAATTTCAAAGCTATGCGGAAGCATACAAAATAGTAAATGAATTTATGGAATTCTACAATAATAGGAGATTACATTCAAGTTTAAGATTTATTGCTCCACATGAATTTTATAACCTTTATTTTGGAGAAAACCTAACAAATATTCAAATAAGGGTCTAAATTTAAGAGAAATGAAGAATTTATTAGATTCTGTCCAAAACGAGGGGGGGTAATCCGATTATTAAGACACATACTTACTTTAAGTTAAACTGGAAGTAAAAATCTTATAAACTGTGCAACAATATTACAGAAATAATCCGGGAAAAAACTAGGCAAAAAAGTTCTTACTGCGGTTTTTAGAAAATCGCACATTGAATTACTTGCTTGTGCTACTTTATTTAAAATTGATCCTATATCAGTTCTCGTGAAATACTTAGCAGTAATAGGAAAACACCCAACTATTTTATCTACTACAGTATTCCAATAATCTGTTAACCAAGCAGCTACCTTAATTGCTAATTCATGTCCATCATAAAGTTTAACATTTTGAACTTGAGCAATCCATATTGGCGAATTATAACTAGTAATAGCTTGAGTATTAACTATATTGAGAAGACCTAGACTACTAGTAGTAACAATAGTTAAAATTACTACTATAATTTCAATTATTCGAGTACTTTCCATTAATCATATTCCTTTCTTAATTTTATCATATGTTTTGTCATTTTTACATCAATATCCATCATATGCAAAAGTTATATTTGAACTATCAATTACACATGTGAATTTACGTTAAGCTATTATTGAGAGAATTGTTTTGAAAAAATTTAAATTATTTCACTTAACTTTATGTTTTAAAAAATTATAACTAATAATTTTGGGCATAATATCGTATAATTATGTGAAATTTATGTAATGCATAAAACCTAAAGAGTAATCTCTAAAGATTTATTTACGTAAAAATAATTAGAGGTAACTAAAGGCATGAAGGATAAGGAACAAACAGTTACAAGAATATTATCTGGTGAAATAATGACAAGTCTAATGGCAAAGGAATTAGGCGTACATTATTCAACCGTAAGAGATTGGGTAAAGGAGTATGAGAAAGGTAGCTTAAATGCCTTTCACGGCAGTGGTAACCTTAAACCTGAAGATGATGAAATAAGAAGGCATAGAAACTAGAGTAAAAAATACTCTACAATTTCTAACACTTGATTTATACTAAGCTGAAGATCAAGCTTACTATGAATTTGATCCTCAACGTACTTAATAGAAATATCTCCCGTATCAGCATGAAGAAAATTAATGTTTTTTAAATCTTCTACATCAAGTTCATCTTCGTATTCACTTGAATTTTTTGTTCCATTACTACAGAGGCCCCCTCATAGATATAGGGTTCCTCACTATATCTTTAGTTGTAACTTTACCTGACACTTTTATTTTAAACATCTTCATAGGCTCTCAAGCAATTTATAACCATGTCCATATATTGTTTCTATAGTTAATCTATCAACCCTTTTTCTAAGTCTTCTTATGGTATCATCTACTACCCTGCCAGAACCGAAATAATTGATACCCCAAACATTTGTTAGAATCTGGTCTCTTAATATTAAATTATTCTTATTTTCAGCAAGATAACTTAATAATTCAAATTCCTTATTGGTAAGTCTAATTTCTTTACCTCTAAATAAAACCATCCTTTGCTTTTTATTAATGGAATACCCTCCAATCTCCATATTGAAACTCTCTGTTATATCTGTTGTATTGGTATTTCTATAAATTTTTTTCATGAGATTATTAGTTCTTATAACTAATTCTCTTGGTAAAAATGGCTTTGACAAATAATCATCACTACCAAGCTCTAATCCTATTATTTTATCAAACTCTCTATTTCTTGCAGACATGAATATAACAGGGGTATTTTTATTATTTTGTTTTATATATTTAATTAGTTCATAGCCACTTATATCTGGAAGCATTATATCAAGTATCCAAAGGTTAGGCGTATCCTTTATTCTATTTTTTGCACAATTTCCATTAAAAAAGGTAGTTACATCATAACCTTCTTTTTGAAGATATTTTTCAAGTAACCTATTTAAATTATGTTCATCCTCAACTAAATATATTTTTTTAGTCAACTCTATCACCTCAGCTTCTGAATTTAAATTAGAATTATCCTAGATAACACCTCTAAGACATTCGTTATGATGACTTTATAAAAGTTGAATTTTTATTGTTAAAACATATTTTAATTTATTATAGTTAATAATTATAAGTAAATTGTCAATTCAAAATAGAAATAATATCAAATCATAATGTTAAATCCTATATTTTTCATATAAAATCTGGCATTTTTTAATATTTATTTATCCATAAAATTACATATACTTTGCAATTATAGCACTTATGCTGGTATTAGGCCAAATTGTTAGAAGAGGTTTTAATAATAACATAAAGATCACACCATCATTTGGAATTATTTCCACAATTATTAGATATAATTTATTTCAGAAGAAAGTTAAATAAATCAATTAAAGAGCATATTAAGTAGGTAAATTGATTTATATGATATATATATTTTAAATTTGACAAATATAACTAAAAATATTCCTTAATTTTAAAGTTGAATTTTTATTATGCAATTACTGTGTTACTGAGGGGAGAATTTATTGTGAATTTTTTCAAAAACATAAAAGCAAGAAGAATTTTTGGCTCATTTTATGTAAAGGTTGCTTTATTAGCTATTGTGGTATCCTTAATTGGAATAATATTATTTAAAATAACCTATGAAAAATCCATAGAAATGTACAATCATAGACTTCAGAGTATCTATATGTTGGATACTATAAAGGACAATTCATTTCATATTGAAAATAATCTTATGAAGCTTATCCAATTAACAGATGATTCTAATAAGAAAGATATGGAAAAAGAAATTCAAACTATTATAAATATGGATGAAAAATACATAACATCTTGTGAAAACCTTTCTATAAATAATAATGAAAGACAAACATATGAAATATGTAAAAGTGATTTTAAAAAATACAGAACTTTAATAGAAAATGAGCTTAAACTTATTGAGGTAAAAAATTTCAATGAAGCATATAAACAAAGCACGCAAATACCAGTTATTGACCACACAATAATGGATGATCTTGATAAACTTATAAATACAAATTATAATGAGGCAAGAAAATTACTCAGGCACCCATTCTATATATATTAGGTTATTAAATAATTGAATTTGGAAGTATGAAAAGTAGCTAGAGTGAAAAACGCTCTAGTTTTATTATGTTTTAACAAGAATATATAACTGTATATGTAAAAATGGACGGAAATCGCACCGTAATGACAAAAAGACCTTCTTTGACATTCTTGGAGTCTCCTACAACCATCAAGAAAGAAGGTGTGAAACCGCCGCATAAAACACTTTTATTATATTATAATTTAAAGTTCGTGTCTTCAAAAAATCATGAATACAGGAGCTTTTCTGATATGCAAAAAATCGTATTAAAATAGTACTTATTCTAAAATTTGTAATAACATGAATTTGTTTTACCTTAATCTCTTACACCAACTGATTTAATTCATTATTCTTGTGTTTTAGCTTGATGGACATGTGGCAAAACCCCAATATAATATATTTTCTTGTTTAATATCTCTTACTTAAAATTATATTTACTTGCAATATGTTATGCTTACTAAATTTTGATCATTAACATTTCACTTGTAAAATAATCACATCATCAAATATGATTATTAGTAGAGTTTATCAATCTATTTTTCTGACTTTAAATTTTGATTCTTCACCATTGCAGAATATAAACTTTCCTGCTACTAAATCCTTATTAATAATCTTAATCCAACCAATACCATTCACTGGTTCAAGTTCATCTGTACCTAACCACTTAAATGCAAATTTTTCAGAATTATCTTGAGCTACAATTTTTCCTATAAAGTCACCCGTAACTAAACCAAATCGGAATTCTCCTTTTCCATCACCGTTGATTCTAATGAATGCTTGTACTCCCGTATTAAAATATTCTTCATCACTCATCTCCATTTCGCAGATATTCCAAATACCTTCAAATCTCATGATTTTCACCTCCTTTTATACTCATTTCTCAAATCCATCTTAAGAGTTATTAACTGATTTATATATGTATATACTGATTTACTACTTATTAAGTTTGACAATACCTAATGTAGTCATTATTTCTACCATATCTATATTCGGTGACACTAGTATAAATGCTACTTTATCTTTAGTTACATATAAAACTCTTAACTATAAACAAATAATACCATGAACAATTACTATTGCGACAGATAATCATATGTTTATATAGGAAAATGAACAATACATTTTTTATATATCATTATTGTTCGTGTCAAGGATAAAAAAACGTTCATGCCACCAAATATAGAGTTATATGGAATCTATTTTAGATGTATACTTAATGCAGATAAATATTTTCAATAAAGCTTGGGAACTATAACATGAACACCTTAGAAATAATTCAAACTACATCAAAATATACAATTATTTTGTACTGGCTACAACTATGACTTCAATTAATATTCGCAGCCTTACCCGACTGTTATAAAAATCACTATTGTAAATATTAATCATATACTCGGCATTAATGACTTTATCTAATTACAACCAGTTTATAACCATATCCATATATCGTTTCTATGGTTAATTTATCAGCTTTTTTTCTAAGTCTTCGTAAGGTATCATCTACTACCCGGTTAGAACCAAAATAATTATTACCCCAAACATTTGTTAAAATTTGTTCTCTTGAAATCAGACTATTCTTGTTTTCAGCAAAATAGCTTAATAATTCAAACTCCTTATTAGTAAGTTTAAGTTCTTTACCTTCAAATGAAACCATCCTCTGTTTTCTATTAATTAAATATCCTCCCACCTCTATGTTCAAAATTTC
This sequence comes from Candidatus Clostridium eludens, assembly GCF_045310515.1. Taxonomy (NCBI): domain Bacteria; kingdom Bacillati; phylum Bacillota; class Clostridia; order Eubacteriales; family Clostridiaceae; genus Clostridium; species Candidatus Clostridium eludens. The sequence goes on from NZ_JBJHZX010000051.1 coordinate 7,881, forward strand.
TGTTTTATTATTAGTATCATAAATTTTTTCCATGAGATTATTGGTTCTCATAACTAATTCTCTTGGGAAAAATGGCTTTGGTAAATAGTCATCACTGCCAAGTTCTAACCCCACTACCCTATCAAATTCTTCATTTCTTGCAGACATAAATATAACAGGTGTATTTTTATTATTTTGTTTTATACATTTAATTAATTCATATCCATTTATGTCCGGAAGCATTATATCAAGTATCCAGAGATCAGGCATATCTTTTATTTTATTTTTTGCACAGCTTCCATTAGAAAAAGTAGTTACATCATAACCTTCATTTTTAAGGTATTTTTCAAGTAAATCATTTAGGTTATGTTCATCTTCAACTAAATATATTTTCTTAGCCAATTTCATCACCTCAACTTAAATTAATATTATAGTTGAGTTCAACTATAATGTCCTTATTTTTATAAATTTACAATATTTATAAAATGCCTGCTATTCACTGAATATGTAATTGGAGTTTCTATACATTTAAACTCCTAATTATAGTAGAGCTTTGAAGTTAACTATAGTTCACCAGATATTGGATCTTTTTTATTGCGTATGTAAAAGTTACTACTATAAGTATAATAAACACCATAATTTGAAAGAAATATTTTGGAGATAAAGAATCCCATCCCATATTGCTTTACTATAATAAACAAATAAAATAATTGGGATGGATTCTTATATTAAATTTATCAATTTAAATAGATTGTAGTACTTTTTTTATATTTATTAGATATTATGCTATTTGCTTTGATTTTCTAAGGTTTATAATGTTTTCACTGATTTATTAGATCAAATATTATTATTTTTGGCTCCATTAGATGTTTGACTATTTTGCTTTACTGCGTTAGGTACTGGATTATCATGTCTTGTTCCACTAGTTGGTGCAGGTATTTTCCATGTAGAACCCCAGTTAGTGAATACATTTAATATTGAATATTCCTGGCTTTGAGCTATAGTACCTGATGCTACTAAAGCATCTAATTGAGCCTTAAATGTTTCTCTTATTGTTATTTTGCCATTATAATATAGATCTAATATTGTTGTTTTTTGGGCTTGAGTTATGGTACCTGATACTACTAAAGCATCTAATTTAGTTTGAAAATTTGCAAAAGAATAAGTATACTTGTAAGTTATATTAGAACTATAATTGTTGATGGAAGATGCACTAACTGTAGTAGCTACTCCTGTATTTAATAATAATGGTACTGCAATTACTAAAGATGTAAGTATTTTATTTTTCATTTTTAATATTTTTAACATTCTTAAAACCTCCTAAATTTTTGATTATATAATATTTTCTTTAATTGCTTTACTTAACTCTCTTTCCGAATAAATTGTAATTAATAATTATGAGCATAATACCCAACAACTAAGCTTTAGAAGGGTATTACCTAAACAGGCATATATTCTTTTCAGCAACTTCCTTCAAAGCTTTTCTGTACATTCTTTCATATTGCTCATCTGCCATGGAAGAAGCCCTACAAAGTGCTAAAGTCAATAACATGATACATGCAACAATCATAATTGAAGAAATTTCCCACATAAAAAACCCTCCTAAAATTTTTATTATATATTAATATGTTCTTTAACTGATTTATTTAGCTTTCTTTTGAAATAAATTATAACTAGTAATTATGGGTAAAATACTAGGCAATAATGTGAAAACCATGTTATTTTGAAAATTCCCTTTAATAAATTTATATACTTTTTAAAGAAGTACTATTTGCAACTTTATAATTATTAACATAGCTAAGATTTTTTATCGAACTCTAGACTAAAAATGCTCTAGTTTTATTTTTTAGTATCTACCTAATTAGACATTATAAATTATTTGTAAATGGTTGATATTGATATGCTCCCCATAATAGTAGACAGATGAAATATTTAAAATCTACTATGTGAGGAGCATTATTATGTCTAGGAAAAAATATGATGATAAATTTAAAATGAAAGTTGTTAACGAGTATGAAGCAGGTGGCGTTTCCTGTTATAAACTTGGACTAAAATATAACGTTGATGCTAAATGTGTTCGTACTTGGTGTCGTCTTTATAAGGAGTTTGGAACAGCAGTTTTTACAGATAACCATGCAAATATTAACTATTCTGCCGAGTTCAAGAATCAAGTCGTGACATCATATCTGGAAGGAGGAAAGACATATCAGGCAGTTGCACTTGCATACGGAATATTTGCACCCACTACTACGACAGTGGGTAATGCAGTATAATAATCATGAAGAACTAATGAATTCCAGGCCGGAGGAATTGTCTGATATGGTTAAAAATAATACTCGCAGTACCACTTTAGAAGAACGCATTCAGATCATAGAATACTGTATTAAGAATGATAAAAACTACGCTTTAACTGCAAAAGAATTTAATGTGTCATATGGGCAGGTGTATAACTGGGTAAGAAAGTATAATGCGAATAGGCCAGAAAGTCTCCTTGACCACCGCGGAAAATGTAAAGATAAGGAGACTATGACAGGATTAGAACTGCTACAAATAGAAAATCGAATGCTGAAAGCAGAAACTAAGAAACAACAGATGGAGATTGATTTCCTAAAAAAACTCGAGGAAATCGAGAGGAGGCGATTCTAGAAAGGACCAGACATTCAGCAGTATCATACAATCAATGAACTACTTAATGAGAATAAAGGCTATTCTATCACCTCATTATGCAAGCTAGGAAATATCAGCCGTTCATCTTACTACAAGTGGTTAAATCATATGGATAGCGACAACGATAATTTAAACAAGCAGATAGCTTCAAAAATAGAACAAATGCATGTCGAACATCCAGATATGGGATACCGAAGATTACGCGACGCATTGGCACATGATGAAGACATCAATGTAAATGATAAAAGAGTTCTTCGCATTTGCCGTAAAAAGAAGATTCAATCAATTTAAAAGGTCGGCATAACTGTTGCACAAAACCTGCTTCAGCCCCAGCCTATGTAGCAGAAAATATATTAAATCGTGAGTTCAATGCAGAACATCCAAACGAAAAATGGGTTACAGATGTTTCTGAATTTAAATATGGAATAGGTACTAAAAATGCAGGAAAAATTTACTTAAGCGCTATTATAGATTTGTGCGACAAAAGGCATGTATCATATATCATTAGTGATCACAATGATAATCCATTGGTATTTGATACCTTTGATGCGGCCGTAGCTGCAAATCCAGATGCGCACCCACTGTTTCATTCTGATCGCGGTTATCAATATACTTCTAATGACTTTCGTCAACGTATTCTCAAAGCTGGGATGACGCAAAGCATGTCTAGAGTAGCACGATGTATTGATAATGGACCTATGGAAGGATTTTGGGGACTGATGAAAAGAGAAATGTATTACACTAGAAAATACCAGACTAAGGAAGAATTAACAAAAGCTATTGACAGTTATATGAATTATCATACGAATCAAAGGCCACAACGGAAGTTAGGTGTTTTGACACCGATGGAATACCATGAAAAACTATTATTAGCTGCATAGAAAAACTGCCGTGCACAAAGTGAACGGCAACATCTAAATTTTTGTTTTTTCAATTGTCTACTTGACGGGATGCACACCATATTTAGCTACTTTTCATGTTTCTCAATTTAGTTATTCACCAACCCTGGAATATAAAAAATAAGCTTACTGATAAGTAAACTTCAGTAGGCTTATTTATAATATTGTTATTTCCTGTGATTTACTGGCTTCGGTACTGGTTTTGTTGCTGGTTTATGCGTATTTGGCTTTGGTGCTGGTTTCGCTGCTGGTTTTACGGGTGCTTTACAAACTACTCCTGGTCTATTATTAACAGGACTCGCATGAACTGTTGTGGCAATTCCTGTATTCAGTAACAATGGTGCTGCAATCATTGCAGCTGAAATTATTTTATATTTTAATTTTAGCATTTTTCTTACCTCCTAAATTTTTAAATATTTATTGTGACTACTTTAGTTATATTCTAATTACTCTTTTTGACAATTTAATGCACTACCAATGTTATTCCCATGTTATTTCCATGTGAAAGTGTGGGACCACCAATATTTTATTAAACTATCATATTTCAACAACATATAAGACTATTAAGTATAATTACTATTATTCTCTATTAACGGAAGCAGAAATGACTTCACAAGAAAAAATAAATGGATTTAAATAAATATAGATTGCTGAATAACCATTTTTAAAAATTTAGTTATTTAACACCCTAATAACAAAAAGAAAAGTTTAAATTAACTAAGGAGAGCAGTTTTATAAACATACTGATAGCTGATTTACATTTATTTTATTTAATAGGCACAAAAACTTATGTTATACTAAAAAAGTGAAAGAAATGATGTGTATTGGAAAACAATACACTAAATTAGTTCGTTGTTCTAGTTGACTTTTCCTATAGAAATTACTTAATTTAGGACAGTTGAATTTTTAGAGTCTGAAAGTTCAACTCAGATTATTCAATGATTTTATATTTTGACTAGCACAACAAATTAAGTTATTTAATTTGGAAAGGAAGTGAAATAGCAACCACCGGCTTATGGTAGGTAGTGTAGAGAGCTGCCATTATGTACATTAATTATTACAACCGAAAAATAATTAAGTGTATGAATAATATTTGCAGGGTATTTTAGTGAGACTTGTAATTATTATAAAGCCAATTAAAATGGATGAAAAAAACAGAGTAGATTATTATAAAAAAATAGGTGCATATGTAATAAGCATAATATTGATAATAGGCATTGCATTAGCTTTACGTACTTATGTTTTCGCTAGGGTTACCGTAAATGGTCCATCGATGCAGGAAACATTATATAATAATGATTCATTATTTGTTGAGAAAATAAGTACTGAAATGCACAATGTAAAAAGAGGAGAAATTGTTGTATTTGATCCTAAAGTCCCAAATGAAGGTTATTTTATAAAGAGAGTAATAGGTATAGAAGGCGACGTAATTGAAATAAAAGGAGGACATGTATATTTAAACAATAATCTTCTCAAAGAAAACTATTTATCAAAAGGAGTCGTTACTGAACCAATTGCAACTACAACTAAGTATGTTGTTCCTAAAAACCATGTATTTGTTTTAGGTGACAACAGAACCAATAGTACAGACAGTAGAATGCTGGGTTCAATTGATATAAAAAATTTAAAAGGTCATGTCATAGTGAGAATATATCCATTTAATAGAATGAAATTGTTTTAACCTTACAATTTAGAATAATCATGTAAATATTTATATATGTTGTGTTGTAGTGGTAATTTTATGTTATTCACAGGGGGCGTAATATTGTCCCCCTGAATTATCAATCAATTAATTTCGTAACGAATAAGTAAAAATATTGCTATTAAAGTAAATATAACTATAAATATAACAAAGTATTTTCGTCCTTCATGTGATAAATCTTTCCATTCTGTACTTCCCAATAATAGCTGACCGTAAATTAAGCCCTCGCCATTAAATATGAAAACTTATTTTGAAACGCTTTATGTATTGTATTGATGTTCTGATACTATTTTTAATAAAAGATTATACAGTAATTGTACAATAGAATTTCAACGTCTAATTTTCCATATAAATCCATGTCGCTGTCTCAATAATAATTTATTTATGGTATTATTATTGAGGTTGTTGATAAACTCTCTTGACTTTACCCCTAACTGGAAGGTTATTTCAGGATATTTTAAACTGTTACCATAACAGCACCTCCTAAATTGTTCGTATACACATTCTACCAATTGAGCAAATTTCCTTCTTAATTTTTGGGGAATTTTATATATAAAGTAAAACCCAGCAGGATTTCTACTAGACTCTTTTATTATACTTACTTATAAAAATTGTATTAGCAATCCCATATTTTGCTGTTTTTCACAAAATCCAAAATATTTATTATATGAGTTTCACATCACTACGCCATTTTATGATCATAATTTGCAAGTATTATTTTCTTACAAATTAAATTTACATGAAAGAACTACCATTTAATAAATATTTTAAGAGGTAATAAATAGTAACAAATACCACATATAATTATAAGTGTCCCAAGGAAATGAACTTAGCGAAAATTAAAATGATTAACTGGAAGGGTGAATATGATGTATGACTTTCCCAATAGTATTATAGGTTATAGTACAAATAGATTGCAACATTTGGAAGATGAAATAAGAAAAGTGGAATTTGAACATAAAAGACTAAATAGAAATTGCGAAGTTGAAGTAATACCTAAACCTGATCCAATGTTGATTACATTTGATGGATATACAAATATTTCATTCCAGCTTTCTATATATATTAGACGTTTGAGCATTAGTTAAAAATACACATCACTAAGAGTATTGATATATCAATACTCGATTCAATTTTAGAATTTAACTAATTTTAATGTTTTGCTTACCGCAAAGTGTATCATCAAACTATTCGAACATTGCAAGACACTTTTTCAACCTATTTATGCGGGTTTATCTTTATTTTTCTCTTTCTTTTTATATGTATTATTTAACTATAGCTTTTTGATACAAATAATCCTTTGTACTTTATGTCTGCATTTAACGCTTTTATACTTGTTTATAAAATCATATGATTTATATACACTATTTTTTTGAAATAAACTAATTTAGTCCATTAAATGTTAATCCTATTGTGTTGAAACTACAAAAACATAAAAAGCTATTGTTTATATAATTATAAAAATATTACACTATACACTTACTATAAGCATTAAAGTTACTAAAGGTTTTCATCAAACTCCCGTTATTTATAAGAGATAACTAGGAAAACGGCAAAATTTACTTAACAATGATTAAAATAACAAATTAGCATTTAACATAGTTATTTCCAATCTTTTATATTCACGGGGGAATTAGAAAGAACTTAAAGATTAATCACCAACACAACATTGTATCAAGAGAGATTTTGATTGAAATTAATTCTATGGGAATTATTACATCCATCACTCCCAACTGCAATACTATTTTAGGCTATAGTGAACATGAAATGATAAATATAAATATTCAAAAATACTGCAATATTAGCTTAGAAGATACTATTACTCATAGAAGTTTCCATACTGAAATTATTAAAAAGGATGGATCTACATCATATTTTGATATATATATTAATTCAATAGTTAATAATGATAATACAATAATAGGTTACTGCCTGTCTCTCATAGATATTAGCAACTACAGGGAAATTGAGAGAAGAGGAAACAACCTACAAAAAATGCTTGAATGTTCTAAAGATATTATTTGTAGTTTTCAAATAATACCGGAACCAAAGATGATATATATTAGCCCATGTGTGAAAGATATGCTTGGTTATAGTGTAGAGGAGTTCCAAACTAATCCTATGATACCATTTGAAATAGTTCATCCAGATGATTATGAGATACAACAATCAAAAATTAAAAGTAACACAGATTTTTCAAAATTATTTCAAGCAAGATTTAAGCATAAGGATGGATATTATTTATGGCTAGAAGATTATATAATTCCAACTTATAATCAGAATGGACAACTTATTGAAGTAGACACAATCTGCAGGAACATACAAGATAAGAAAGAAATGGAGGAAAAACTCAAAAAATTAAGTTATACTGACGCACTAACAGGGCTGTATAATAGAACTTATTTAAATAAACAAATCCAATTATTCAGTGAAGAAGCAAATATGCCTATTGCTGTTATAGTATGCGATTTAGATGATTTTAAGTATATCAATGATACTTTTGGTCACCTTGAAGGTAATACATTCCTTAAGAATGTAGCCATTCTTCTAGATGATATTTTTCCAGACGACTCAATTATTGTTAGAAGTGGTGGAGACGAATTTCTAATTATTATAGCTAGCGTTTCCTTAAAAGAAGCTGAAGGCATTTATTCAACCATGCTTTTAGCACTTAATAAGCATAATGAAATTGGTAAAATACAAATTAGGCTTTCCACCGGCTTTGCCTATTCAAATACATCAAAGAACATACTTGAACAAATAAATAAAGCAGATAAGGCTATGTATAAAAATAAATATATAAGAAAGCTGGCTACTAATCATAACCATTTAGGATATGATTAGTATTATTTTCTTTTTTTATGAGAAATGTAATCGAAAATGGGACTCCCCTTTCGCAAGCACTATATGAGCCATGAAGTGGGTACTCATATAGGTAGCTTGCGAAACCATTAATACCTATTGAAAATAATTCTTTTTCTTAGTTGCTGTACACCCTATTAAGGGTGTTTTATAAGTTAGGACGTAAATTAAAATATGTAAAATTTAAAATAAAACAGTTATATTATTTTCCTTAAAAATTAAATAAAAAAAGAAGTCTTTACAAACTTCATATATGCAGTCTAATACAAGTATCATTTTTTATAACCATATATCTTAGTAATATACTTGTGTGTTACAATATACCTAAAAAATAAAATAAGGTGATATTATAATTATTAAGGGTTCTGAATTTAATAAATTTGCTAAAATTGTTTTTACTGATGATCATGGAAAATATAAAAAAGGTGAAGAGAGACCACTTATAGAAGATGCTGTAATTATGGGTGATGATGAATATAAAAAACTGATGCCTCGTTTTCAACATGGAAAGATTTTAAGTGCTAATGATATTGCCCAAATAGAGAAGCTGCATTTACAAGGTTTAAGTTTAAGAAAAATAGCAAAACAGTTTAAAGTTTCACACCAGACTGTACAAAGAGTTTTAAAACAAGAATACTAATACAAAAGTGCTTATGCGGTAGTACTCGCAATTTGTGCAAAAATCTTGTTAAGAAAAAACAACTGCCATAATTTCAAATAAATTGAAATAACAACTACTTTTTATTTATTACTTATTTTTCAGAATAAATTTATATTCCACATAGTTAACATATAACCTATTTTTTATATACCTGAAAGCGTTGATTTTACTATGCTTTGAATTATCAAAATTAAAATTTTTTCAGTAAACCTCCAGCTTAAAACTAGGCTGGAGGTTTACTGAAAATGACTATGAATTACGCGGTATATTAATTATCGCCAATAATGTCTATTTATGCTAAAAGGAATTGAGTTGTGCCTCAAAGTTCGCTTGGGGAATCTTCTTAATCTATGTCCACCAGTTGAAACTGAAGAAGTTGAATTAGTACTTGTAGTAGTGAATGATTCACCATCTGTACCTAGTTCAGAAGGAGAAATCACGATAGCTCCACTACTTGATACCATAGCGATAGGTTGAACAGTATTACCAGACGCATTTAATGCTTGACCATTAACCATTGCTGACTGATATTGTACAGTACCCATATTTGCTAGAGGAACCAGTTGTCCGTTTGTATCAGAAGGATCTTCACTAATCCATTCTGCTGATGTCCCAATTCCTTGAGCATAAGAAGAATCTAATGTGGTGGATATTGTTTGAGTTTGTGTTTGGACACCAGATGTATTTACAGTAAATGTCAAATCCCATGTAGAACTCGAGGATTCAGCTATACTAACCTTAATAGTTGAACCAATAGGAACACTTATTACATCTTGAGCAACATCCGGTAGCTGTTCCCAAAACACCTCTGCTGTAGGTTGGCCATTTTCCATTTGCTCTATGGTTCCCATTTGAAGGAGATCTGTTGAACTTACTCCTCCCAAACCAATCCACTGTGAAGCAACTGCATTTTGTTGGGTTGATGAAATATTAGGGACTGTCCAGCTACCAGAAATACTAGTATAACCACTATTAGCCGTAGGCGTAACTATATATCCTCCCCAGTTGCTTGATTCTTCTGTATTGGTAGGAATGTTTACTGTAGCCGTAGTATTTTGTGGTTGTTTATGGTACCGTAAATTACGTGAATTAGCATACTGCTTGCTGGTAATAGGTTTAGCCGAAGCTACATTGTCAATAGAGCTAATTCCCAGTCCAATTAACACTACTAGAGATATAATTTGAATCTTTCTTAATAAAGTTTTCATCATTCATCCTCCTTCATAAAATTTATCAGTTTAAATATCGAATGAACTTAACCAATAAATATATGTTTTATATAATGTTCTTAATTTTATAACATATTTTCATATTTTAGTAGGTGTTTTATGAAGATCCACATATTACTTTTTATTTTACGAAAATAGGACTAACCCTTAGCTCAGTTTTGTATTCTACTAAGGTTTATTATTCATTATGTGATATTACAAAATAGTCATTGGTAGGATCTGGTGCCCATTAGTTTCCATAGTGTTTATAGGATATTAAAAAATTAAACAACTAATTAATAAATATGCCATTAAATTGTAACAAAACCCCCTTATAATAATAGGTGTCCTAAGAAAATAAACTTAGCGAAAATGAAAATAACTTATTTACATATATCCCTTAAAAAATAATTGTAATTGCTAACTTTGTGTCTGTAGTTGCAGGGCACGTTAAATTAAAGTGCAACTGCCAGAAATTTGTATATTAATTAAATTAGACTCCTTATATGAAAAGGTAAGTACCTGTTATTTAAGGTGCTTATTTTTTTATTGGGTTGTTTTATCATTAATAGGCAAAGCCTCTCAGAATAAGTACGATTATTAAAAGTAATTTATTTTAACATTTGAATACCTAGTACAATTTTTACTATTAGGAAAATACGTATTATAATAGAGTGGTACTTGCTTCTCTATTTTTTTATTTTAGATTTATATAAATTGTTAAAATAACCCTATATTCTATAAGTGAGGGTAGTTCGCTAATTACCAATGACCCCTATTTTGCTCAACGGTACTTTTAGTAATTCAATAGCTTCAGAAATCTTATACTTATACTTATTTGTCCATACTTCATCAATAAACCTATGAAATATATTACGATATATTTTCATTAATACGTTGCATATTCTTTTTATATCTTTATGTATTTGTGCATATTTAAGTGGTGCCTTAGTCTTTCTAATATTCTTACAGCTATTTATTATTAAATTAAAGGATGTATTCATTAAATCTAAATTACTATTATCTATTGATTCTACAAATTTATTACAACTTATAGATAAAACTTTACATTCTCTTACAATATTGAACTCATATTCCTTTTCTTTACAAAACTGAGTTTTCAACATATTATCCCCCTCATAAACTATGAGTTAGTACCCTTTTATCATTGAAGAGAGGGTACCGCAAATTTGGGGCAGAGGTATTAGACTCTAACAACATTTAATCATTATAATTCTCATCTTCGCCACCATCTTTGATTACATATTCTATATCTTCGTCAAGATTATCACGGTTTGTCTTTTCTATTTCAACTCTAATCTTCTCGATTCTTAATTTCTGCTCTTCTGTATCCATATCCCAGTTATTGTAAAGTATTTCATCATACTGCTTAATCATACTTCTCAACTCTGCCATAGCTCTCGATTGAGCCTGCAAAAATGTTGCTTGTCTATCCCACGCAAACTGAAACTCATATTCAATCTCGGTGTTTAATACTTTTGCATCCTTATCTTCTCCGATAGCAATACCCTTAGTCTTCTTGAGCTCCTTAATCATTTCTTCTTTATTTTTAACATGCATAATTCTCTGTGACCTTGCTATGGCCGTATACTGAATTATTATGTTTTCCCAGAGCATATCCAAAGTATCTTTTATCATAATATCTTGTACTATCTCCATTGTTTCAGGTGGAAAAATCCTAGAAAAAAAGCCATGGGATTCAGCTTTTTTGTTCCGTTTTGTAAATTGATTTTTAGGATTATGATTACCACTTCTTATTCGTTGATTTTGAATACCCCTTGACTGTTTATCACATTTGGAGCGTTCCGTATCTTTTGGGAACGTTCCATTCAATTTATCATCCCATTTATCTTTGTTCTTCCACCCTCTTATGCTTCCAGGTGAAAGATTTAAAAGCTCTGCAATTTTTACTAAATCAATATTTCCACCATGTTCTTTGTAAATCTCAAATGCCTTATCTCTATTTGGACTTCTCGGTCTTGCCATGTCTACATTGTCACCACCTACCCTGCTTTTTACAACATTTCTAATTATATTTTAATATAAATTGTACTCCTATGCATATTTCAAGGGGTACGGAGTGCAAAATAAAAAGAGTGATTTTACACACCCTTTTACTTCTTTTATTTTCTTTTTACAGTTGCAAATAATAAATTTTTACTTATTTCATATTCTCTAAAAGCACCAATAAAATCACTATCTTTTATTTTAATTTTTCAGCTTGTAGTTTATTTAAACATTTTTCAAACGCATTCTTCTAGTTTCACAATACGGTGGACCAAACCCTTTATACATATTAATCTTTGCAGTACGTCTATACTCGTTATTGATGGCAATAGGTCGCCTATTTGTAAATCCCAAATAATTTTCTAGTGTATCTTTCCCTGTGTCTGTCAGTTCGTTCCATAATCCATAATTTAGAGGATATGTTAACGAAAAGTTACCCTCTAATACTTTTGAAAATCTTTCATCAGAATTATTTTTAATGTTTGTTGCTGGAAAAACATAATTTATAAATACTGGTTTGCATACTTGTTTTGAATAATCAGCGTTAGTAGAAAAGTATGCTATGCCGTCAATTTTAGAATTTCTAGCTACTTGTAGAATGAGCTGAGGTATAACATATTCTGTTTTAAATTTTCTATAAGAAGTTCTATCTTTAACTTTCATAGAGCATGCACAAATTATTGGCCAAGTAATAAAAAATCTTTCCTGAAAATCTTTTCCTTTACCACTATTTTGTAGATTGAAGTCTTGAATTGTATAGCTTAAATCTAAAATTTTTAATTGTGGATTTGATTCATATCTACTCACATAGAGATTACTAAGTTCAGGTCTTCCCAATTCCTCCCAACATACATATACTGATCCTCCTAGATATAAACAAGGGAATCCGGGTATACTATATCTTTCTGTATGTATTAATTCACGTTTATCAAACGGGACATGAAATAAATCATAACTTTTATATTCATAAAAATCACCTATCCTAGCCCTGTATAGTTGCCTATACTCTTCTGGATACGATATATCTTCAAATGAGTCTATAAGTAAATTATCTTTTATATTAGAATCATTAAATATAGATTCAATTTGAGTATATGCATCATAGGTTTTGCCATCTAAATACAAACTAATAGCTAGCTTTAGATTATTTTGTATCCTTGTGATAATAGGTATTATATGTTGAAGTTCATTTACTTTTTTTATTAAACTTAAATAATTGTAGAGACTCTCTTCTAATTTATTAATTACACTTTTATCATCATCTACCTGTATAGGTAATAAAAGTTTCTCATTTTTTAATAATTCTTCGATACCCATATAACATCCCTCCATTTTTACACATTAAGCATTTCTACACAAAACCCTATTTTCCTGCTTAAATATATAAAATATAGAAATTCAAGCCATACTTTGCAGCTACCTTCTATTATCTATTAACAAATACTTGGTATTCGCATAGTGATATTATATAATATAATTGTGGTGAGGGGCGATAAGATGGCTAAAAAGAAGAAGTCTAAAGGGCTCGATACTAAAGAAACAATCCAGCTAGTAATCTCAATAACAAATTTGATTGTAGCTTTAGTAAAACTTAATCATAATCATATGGTTAACTTAATAATATCATATGGACTATATAAATAAAAGGAGGGATGATATCGTGAGTAAGATTGGTAAACTAGCTTTAGGCATAAGTATCATAGCCTTAGCTATTAGCTGTATAACTCTAATATTACGATTAAGCAGGTGATGGAATGTATCAATTTAACTCCAAAGAGGAACTCTTTAAATTCCTCTTTGACAATATTATAAATACTAAGGAGGCAACTCAAATTCTAGGTTGCAGCCGTCAAAATATTGATGACTTGGTGAAACGTAGCAAATTAGTTCCTATTAAAGTTTTTCCCCGTGATAGGTTATTTTTAAAAGAAGATGTTTTGGCACGTAAAAAATAGTTAAAAAGAGCATAGATTAATTTCTATTTAATTTATGCCCTTAAACATGTCTTATTTTTTTCTATTGTTTTAAGTACCACCTGGATGTATTAATTTTGATACTCAAATTGCTGGTAATCCGTTCAAAACCTTTTATTACCTTACTTTCCTCTTCAAGTTCACATAAAGCACTATAAATTGCAGGACCATCTAAATGAGCATTACCTATTCTCAGAAGAAATTTTAAAGTGGTCAATGGACATTCACTCAATTCACTTATATAATTTTGTTTCTTTAGTATGTCTATTATTTCTTCCTTCAATTTCCCTTTATCTGTACTTAATTCTTCTCCATCCATACCTATACCCCCTCCTTCAATTTTTTATAAATAATGATAATATCCTGCTAAAATAGAAAGATGATAGATGTATACTGTCTATTTAATCTTTTTATTCCCGTTTTTTATTAATTTTATTATTCTAAATAAAAAAGAGAGCTTCCACTCTCTTGAATTTATTAGTAAAATATAAGATTTCTTATAAGTACAATAGTACTAATACTTGTTTTGATCAGTTGGAAACAGGCTTAATATTATATGCTCTTGATTTTGTGTTACAGTATCTTTTGTTACTAAGGTATCTAGCTGTTTTGTAAAATCTGGTGTTGTAGTTATCTCATCAGTATAGAACATATTCAATATCATTGTCTCTTGAGCTTGAGATATATCTTCTAATGCTACTAAATCATTTAATTTAGTTTCAATATTGGCAGAAGGTGAAATGTACGTTATAGGTATAGCTCCCTCAGTATTGTTAGTGGAACATGCATGAACCATTGTGGCAAATCCTACATTTAATAGCAATGGTACAGTAATTATTAAAGACGTAAATGTTTTATTTTTCATTTTCAACCCTCCTAAATTTCATTATATTATACACGCCTAATTTGTATTTGTTAAGTATTTCTACAAATAACTCTAAATTCCTGCTTAAAAATAAAAAAAATAGCAGCATGTGCCACCACCTTAATTAAGATTTTTGTATATAAAAATAAGTACCCTTTTATTTGGGTACTAAATTATAATTATAGCTGGAGTTTTTAAGACAGATGTATGTTATTAGGCTATTAATCTCCACTATACTTTTTTCAATTGGGAGGATTACAGAAACTACAGCTTTTTATTTGATACTACCTTAAAGGTAATGGCAATATTTACTAGATTTCTAAATTCCTTATAATATTCATATTTTAGTAGTTATTAATAATATATTATACTAACTACTATTGGAAGGATGATAATGAAAATTGGAAACTCAGCAAACACCTACAAACATTACCTTTAGAAAAATACCCTATATACTCACAATATGCCCATGCCTACTTCTTATAGCTTATTCCAGAAGTAAATTAAGTGCTTTATTAAAATCGATTCCTCATGATGATTTATTTAATTTCGTGTGGATGTATATGAAATCTGATAGCCACCAGGTATTTTTAATTCTAGCACTACTACTATTGATTATCGCAACAATGTTCACTTCTACATATCTCCTTATTAAAAAATTTGAAGATGAAGAAAAACAAGGTAAAATATTAAGTGTAATACTAATACTATCTAATATATCTGTAATCATTATTACTATTTTATCAAGCCTAATACTATTTAAAATTATATCTACGATAATTCTTGTAAGCTTTTTAATTTTACTTGTATCTCCATCGATAGGTCCAAATAGAGAATAATAACAATATTCCTATACTGTTGTATATCAAGAGCAGAAATGCTCTTTTTAATTTTTTTAAATAGGCACTACAGAATCATGTTTTTTGTCTCTATTTATAATTGGTTTATTCATCAGGAATATCATCTATAACCTGTACACCCAAACTACTATTTTGCTCTATTTCCTATTTATCTCTCCACCTAGATTTCAATAGAACCACCTCCTGATAATTTTACTGTAGCTTAAGCTTCACAACTTTTTTTAGCTCCTTTAGCCTTTTCAACCTCCATATCTTCTAATAAAGCTTCTAAAAATTCATCTCTCAATAGTGCTTTGAGTAATAACTTAGCAGCGTGTTTTCTTGGTGCTTCATAGTCACCTAGTAAGATAGCAACACCATCAATCATAGCTGTTATTGGATTATCTATGTATTTGAGATTTTCAGTGTTAAATACTTTTCCTTTAAAAGAATTTAAATCTCTTTTATTATCCATAAGCAGTTCCCTCTTTCATTAAATATTTGTATGTAAATACTTATTTTCCTATAAATTCTTATGTATATACTACCATAAAATAGTTTAATGCGCTAAAATTAGTCTTCATCATTACTTTGTTACAAAAACAAAAACTAAATTATATTCCCCAACTCTCTTTTAATGTATTAATGAGCTTCATCATACCGGCATCACCCTCCTTCATATCTGGATGAAATTTCAATGCCAGTACTTTATATATCTTTTTTAATTTGACTTTTTCATCCTCCGTGTAGTTACTATGTTTATTTCCCAAGTAACTACTATAATCATAGCTACTGTAGTTACTACTTCCACTACCATAGTAACTACTTTTGTAATATTCCTGTTGTGCTTTATAATTGCCCTGTAACTCTTTTAGATAATCTTCATTTCTAAGAACTCCAAATACATCATAACAATAATCATAGGTGTTATCGCCATATTTCTTTTCAAATTTCTCCTTAGCCTTACGATACTTTTCCAGTATTTTATCATGTTGCTTCTTAGCCTTATATTCTTCTGTAAGCTTAAACTCCTTCTCTACTGTTGCTATTATAGGGTCAAACTTTTTATACACCATATCACATATCTGTTCTTCCGTTATTCCTAACTCTTCAGCTTTTCTTCCAAGCCCACCTATGACATGATCTCCTATGTATGACCACCCATCAGTTATATCATAATATCCCACTGTACATATTACCCATTGCTTTTTCTTAACCTTCCCATTTTCCCTATAACTTTCATGAATACTTATCTTGAATGCCTCCCTATGAGGCCTCTTAAATTGTTCTCCAGTATGCCTGTAATAATATTTTGTATAAGCTTTACCATCAACAGACAACGTAGATGATTCCACTTTTAACTCCTTATACTCTCCATTAGTATTTTCTTTTTTATTAAAAACCTTCTGTATGACACAATACAATGATTCCCGCCACCTCACTATAATAGTGGTTACTACTTAAACTTTCATAGTAACCACAGTTTGTCTTACTTACACTTATATTTTTACTTCCCTGCTAAAATTGCTATTTTTTTTGTCTAAAAGTTCATTCTGATGTTTTAAAGCATCTGTGTAACCCCTAACATAGTCTGCTCCAACTCCGTAG
>NZ_JBJHZX010000052.1:0-24743 GCF_045310515.1 Candidatus Clostridium eludens
ACACTTCCTATAGTGTCTTTATTCCAACCTTTAGAATTACTAAACGGATTCCCAAACATCTCGATAAATCTCGATTTAACTAAATCATCCAGAAGCCTGATGGCTTCCTTTTTCTTTTCCAAAGCCTTTTCAGCTTTTTCTAAAACCTGAACTATTTTCTCTTGAGTTCCTGGGGGTGGAATAGGCAACAAAATATTCTCCAATATTTTTCTTTGTATGTGAGGAATTGTAGCCCCAGTACAATTATCCCTTAAATATCTAAATTTTGATTTTAAGTATATTCCTATAAACTTAGTATTTATATACTTAACCTTAGACCGTAAAATAGCTAAAGTACTTCCTATAGCACCTTCTAATGCATATCCTATCGTTCCAGCATTTGCACCATCCCATGCAATAATTATATCCTCTTTATTTGCTTTAATATAAGTTTTATCATTATTACAATATTTTATATTATCATTGTTTCTTAAATCATCTATCTGTATGTATCTTATTAATTCTTTAGAATATTCTTCTATTAATTCAACCTTTTTTCCTTTCTTTATGTTATAACAATTATCTAAACATCTAAATTGCCATCCCTCAGGCAATTTCCTCTCTTTCATACTACCTCACCATTCCTTTTAAATCAGCTATGCCACTTAATATTTCTTTTTCCAAAGCTTCAATCTTTTCTAAAATCACCTGTGGTTTTTCATATTCTACTTCTTCATATTCTATTTCCTTATACTTATTTATGGATAGGTCATAATCATTGGCTGCAATTTGTTCCTTTTCTACCCAGAACCATTTATCTTCTTTATTAGGTTCCAGTGTGTCCTCTTTTTTTACTTTTTTAAAACTTTTTATGATATCCGGTATATCACTGTCATTTATAGGATTTCTCTTGTCATCTAGTGAAAAGCCATCTGCTGTCATATCATAAAACCACACCTTGTTTGTTTCTCCACCCTTTGTAAACATAAGTATGGCTGTAGAAACTCCTGCATAAGGCTTAAACACCCCCGAAGGCATGGATATGACTCCTTCTAGTCTGTTATTCTCCACTAAATCTTTTCTTATCTCTTTATGGGCTTTAGTGGAGCCAAACAGTACTCCATCTGGCACTATTACTGCACACCTGCCTCCCAAGTCCAGTATTCTATTTATAAGTTTGATAAATAAAAGTTCTGTTTTTGTAGTACTTGCACCCTTAACCAAGGATTTACTGATATCTCCCTTATCTATGCTTCCCTTAAAGGGAGGATTTGCCAGAACCAAGGTATATTTGTTCTCTTCTTCATATCTTTTAGATAAGCTGTCACTTTGTATTATATTAGGGTTTTCTATACTGTGAAGCATCAAGTTCATAGAAGCTATTCTAACCATGGATGGATCAAAATCAAAGCCATAAAACATAGAAGTCCTGAAATGTTCCCATTCTTCACTGCCCATCATGTCCCCAATCCTATTATGGACAATACCTTCTTCATCCTTGAATACACTTTCAGGCTTTGTGTATTTTTCTAATATGTATTCCAGTGAACTTATTAAAAATCCTGCTGTTCCACAGGCAGGATCACATATACTATCTTCTGCTGTAGGATCTACTAGCTCCACCATCATTCTTATAATATGTCTTGGTGTCCTAAACTGGCCATTCACCCCTGATACCGAAAGTTTAGAAAGCAAATATTCATAAAGATCACCTTTGGTATCTGCATCTTCCATATTTATCCCGTCAATAATTCTTATGGATTCCTGAAGCAGCGAAGGTTTGGGTACCATAAATACGGCATCCTTCATCTCTGCTGTAAAACTGGAATCCCGCCCCCCCATATTTTTTATAAATGGAAAAACCTTTTGTGACACCATATCAAACATTTCATTTACATCCAAATGCTTAAAATTACTCCACTTCATCAATTCTTCTGGAAATATTGAAGTATAGGGTTTACCAATTCTATTTGCCATTTTTTCCTTTGAATTATCAATATCATCTAATCTTTTAATAAACAAAAGATAGGATATCTGTTCTATTACAGTCAATGGATTAGATATTCCCCCTGACCAAAAATTATTCCATAGTTTATCAATTTTACTTTTTATCTCGCTGTTTAACATTTGTCCTGTTCCTTTCCTCCCTAAGAAATATACCATGCCCTAAAGGGTGCGATCAATTCAAATACATCATCCGCCATTTTTCCAAATATGCCATCCACACCATTTTGGTTGAAATTTGTATAGGGTTCTGCAAATAATGCTGCAAAGGATATTCCCCTATTCTTTGCAATATCATTTTTTATTATTTCTAAGGTTTTTATTTGTGTTGAATTCATTTTATTATGGTGTTTTTGAATGAAACTTTCAAATCTTTTATTGATTTCATCCTGGTCAACACCAACAAATTTTCTTATTATACCAATTATATCTTCCTTATCAATATCAGTTTTTGTGGAAAGCTCGTCAATACTGTATACAAAATCTTCATCAAATATGGAATATATGTTTTGTATTTCACCTTGAGACAACTTCTCACCCTTTCTAATCTTGTGAATTATAATTTGATCCTTTAATTTATCCTCTATGGCAGTTCTTACCCTCTTTTCATAAGGTTCCATATTGCTTCCATAGAGTACTGAAGCAGCACTAATTTCTTTAGTTATTGATCCTGTATCTTTTATATCAAGCACTACAAAAGTATTACTGCTTTCTCCTTTATATTTCATAAGTTCTCTAACACTCAGTCTGAGCTCTTCAAGCCTTCCATAGCTTAAATCCTGCCAGCCAGAAGGTTGAAGTAATGACTTTACAAACTCCCTCTTGCCATCAAATTGATTCAAATTCAACTTTAGTTTTGAAAGTTTTTTTATCGTATCATTTATTTCTTTTACTAAATTATCTTTATCATTTGAAATGTTATTAAGCATAATTCTATAAATAGAATTATCAAATCCTATCGCATCTGAATTATCCTTACTTTCTATCCATTCTGTCAATGGTGCAATTTCAAGTTTTAACTTTTTAACAAAATCCTCACTTAAATTGTTCCAGTATCCTTCTCTCTTTACCTGTTCTATTTTCTTCCTGTTCTTTTTAATTTCTATACTGCCCTCCGGTAGTTCCTTTATGTCCACCTTTAATTTAGCTGCAAATGCTTTACATATATCCGATCTTCCCTTTTGTTTGAATTTTTCTAAAAGACTGCACATAATTTCAAATCTCAATTGAATAGAAGTCTTCTGGGGTTTTGGTTCATATCCTTTTGCATGCATTTCAAAGAACTCAAAATTCTTGTAACAATCAAAAATAGCAAACTCCTTTTTATCCTGTCCTTCTCCATACAGATTTTCACATCTTCTAGTTCCCCTGCCTATCATCTGCCAGAACTTCACTTTCGAATACACAGGCCTGGCAAAAACCAAGTTAACAATCTCTGGAACATCTATACCTATATCGAGAAGATCCACTGAAATAGCTATCCTGGGAAAGTCTTCTCCTTTAAATTTTTCTATTAAAACAGATTTATCCTTTATATCGGAATAAATTACTGCTGTAAGCTTACCTTTGTATTGAGGATAAAGTTCATTAAATAATGAATCCAAAAGATTTGCGTGTTTCTTGTTTTTAGCAAATATTATAGTTTTGCCAATATAATCCCCTACCTTTATACCCTGTTCCATTAAGGTAGTCAGTATATACCTGTTGGTATCTTTGTTAGTAATTTTCTTTTCCAGCTCTTTCTTGTCGTAATTTATTTCATTACCGTCATAACCTTCTTCCTCTACCTGCTGTCTTTGCTCTTCTGTCATTTCATTGTATTTGATACCTTTTCTTAAAAAGTCTGTAGTGGTATCTATAACCCTGGGTTCAATTAAATATGGTGGTACATGATTCCATGCATCTTCTATAGGAAAATTAAATGTTGGATCCCCATTATCACAACTAAATAAGTTAAAAGTATTTCTTTCAATAAAATCCACCGGTGTAGCTGTTAATCCTATTATATGGGAATCAAAATATTCAAGAATATCCCTATATACCTTATAAATGCTCCTGTGGGATTCATCACATATTATGAGGTCAAAAAATCCAACACTAAACTCCCTATAATAATTTATCATGGTTTGATAAGTTGAAAAATACAGGGTAGCTTCTCTATTGTCTGAATTCTTTCCAGTAAATCTGCAGGATATTTCCTCCGGCATAAAAGTTTTAAAACTGTTTTTATCCTCCTTGGCCTGTTTTACCAATTCATCTCTGTCTGCCAAAAATAAAACTCTTTTGACCCAGTTTGCCTCCATTAACCCTTTAGTCAGGGCAATTACCGTTCTGGTTTTTCCCGTACCTGTAGCCATTACTAGGAGAGCTTTTCTTTTTCCACTTTGATACCTTTCATAAACTCTCTTAATGCCTTCTATTTGATACGGCCTTCCAGCTATATTTCTATCTATTTGAATTTTGTTTAAATCCTTTTTATATCTATGTTTGAAAAACAATTCCTCTAAATCCTCCAGAGTATAAAAGCCCCAAATCTGCCTAGGCTGGCTGTAATTATCATCCCACATATATATTTCATACCCATTGGTATAGAAAACTATAGGACGTGTATTGTATATCTTTTCAATACTATTTGCATATTCCACAGCCTGTTGTCTGCCAATTATAGGATCTACGGAAGTTTTTTTAGCTTCAACCACTGCTACAGGCTTGTCTTTTTTATTAAAGAGTACATAATCAGCATATCCTGTTTTGCCTTTTCCCTTATGATTTTCTAAAGGTAACTCGAGCTTTACTGACTCCTTATTATTTACATCCCAACCTGCATCTTTCAGCATTATATCAATAAGTCTCTTCCTTGTTTGTGCTTCATCAAATTCTAAAGTGCTTTCAACCTCTTTTTGTACTTTTTTGTCTTCCCCAGTTTGAACAAAGTTAGCCATTTGTTCTTTTACAGCTGTTACCTCTTTAGTATGTTCTTCTTTAATCTTTTCTTTTTCTTTATCATAAGCCTCTATATCATAAGCCTTATTACTAACTTGCTCACGTTTTGGTATTTTATATGTTAAAGGTTTAATTGAAGTATCCTTTGTAATCCTAATATAAAGCCATGCGGCTATTTTATACATAGAAACCAGACATTCTAGTGCATACTTTTTGTTTTCATATCCGTCATGGTTTGCTTTATTTCCAAACCTTCTTACTATATCAAACAAATCTGGAATGGCCTTATTTATACTTGTAGTCCTCAAAAGTTTAATCTTGTCATCCTGTGTGGCAAATTTACCTGCCTCTACCTTATACATTACCAATATATAATCAATTATTTTTTCCCCAAACATACGCATTTTTAACATTGTAGCATTGTTATCGCTATGCAGGTAACTTTCTGCCTGGGTCCCAAGTTTAGCTAATATGGGCCATTTTTTATCCAAAAATGAAAAATTTAACATATACCCAACCCCTTAGTCTGTGTTTTAAAATATCCATTGAACTTTTTTACATATATCTAAATTATATACTAAATATTGCTTTTTTTCATTACTGAAAATGGGTAGAAGAAACCTTATGGAATTATTACATCAGACATGCTATAATTTATTAGTACAATCGAATAGGCTGCATGTGGGCTACTGGTATCACTTATCCCTTTTGAAGGGAGGTGATACAATGAGTAATGACATTTTAATGTTACTTTTTGAAGGAGGATTATTCCTCATTTCACTGTTAACATTCATAGTATTACTTATTAAGACAATAAAAAAATAGTAGCCCCCACTCGCAATTGGATAGCTACTATTTTTAAATTAAATATTAAATAGTGATACCAGTTGCCTAAGCAACTAGAATTGTATACTATAGGGTGTTAGCGCACCCTATTTTTATTTTCTGTATTTCTTATTTATATTATATCAAAATTTATATAAAAATAAACATATTTTTTTGTAATTATTTAGTTTATGATATGACTTTGAGCACTATTTTTTCTTTTAAAGCTAATCATATCAATGCTTCTAAAGAAAGTCCACGTCATTTATGGTACGGTTCTCCCTTCATTATCCTAAACCCCCTATAAATCTGCTCCAGAAGCATTATTCTAAATAATTGATGGGGAAAAGTCATTTTTGAAAAACATAGTTTATAATCAGCCCTTTTTAAAATTTCACTGGAAGTACCAAGGGAGCCTCCTATTATAAAAGCAATATTGCTTTTTCCTGAAAGTCCTAGATTTCCTACAAACTTCGAAAACTCTTCAGACCCCATCATATTTCCCTTTAAATCAAGAGCTACCACATACATATTGTCATTTATATGCTTAAGTATTCTTATGCCTTCCTTTTCCTTTATAATATCCTCTTCACTACTTGAAGCATTGTCAGGAGTTTTTTCATCTTGCACTTCCACTATATTTAATTTACAATACCTGGAAAGCCTTTTTGAATACTCTTCCACTGCAGCTTTAAGATATTTTTCTTTCAACTTTCCTACGGCAATTATGGTAATGTTCATGTTATCTCCACTTTCGTATATTTTGTTTAGTTATGAATCACTTGATTTAAATATGCCTTAATTGATTTAAAATACTTTTATACTCTTCTTCAAGCATTTCCTTATGACAATTTGGCAGTGACATTTTAGAAATAATTTCAGTAAGTCTCATCTGCAAAATGGACTTTTCCATGTTGTAATTGCTGCTGTTATTTTTCAGCTCTTGCTGCTCTTCAAATTCTTTTAGATTCCCATGGAATTCTGTTATTTGTCCATTTCTTAATAACATTAACCTGTCTGCCACCGAATTTATAAATTTATTATCATGGGATACAAATAAAACTGTACCTTCATAGGTTTTAATAATATTTTCAAGAGCCTCAATAGACTGCATATCAAGATAATTTGTGGGCTCATCAAGAAGTAATACATTAGACTTTGAAACAAATAATTTTGCAAAGGAAACTTTTATCCTTTCTCCTCCGCTGAGTACACAAACTTTTTTATATACATCATCACCAAAAAATAATAATCTTGCCAGAATTGTCCTTATTGAGCTTTCACTTTGAATTGAATCTTCCATTACATTTTCAATTATAGTGTTATTGTAATTTAAATTATCCAGGCTCTGACAAAAGTAACCTATTACCGCCTTAGGCACAGTATATATTGAATTAAACTGACTATTTATAAGATTTAACAGAGTAGTTTTCCCTGAACCATTATTTCCAACAACAGCTGTTTTACTTCCATTATACACTTTGAAATCAGTGTTATCTAAGATGGCCTTACTGCCATAGCTAAAACATATTTTATCTCCAGATATAACAATTTTATTTTTTGGGGGATTAGTCAGTGAAAAATCAAACTTTACTTCTGGAATTCTACCTGGTTTTTCCTTAACCTCCAGCTTCTCTAGACGAGTTTTTATAGTTTTTACTGCCCCTTCTACTTTTTTTCTTTTTTCATTACTCTCTCTCTTGTGAAGTCTTGCTTCTGAATTCCCCATTCTCTTTGGAGCTTTTTTCATGGATTTTGACTTATTTTCTCCATCCACAATGGCTTTCTGAAGCCTTGATTTTTCACTTATATATTGGTTATATTCATTTTGCATACTTTGCATTTCTATAAATTTTTGTTTTCTATAACAGGAATAATTTCCTTCATAAAAAGAGAGTTTCCCATTTTCTATTTCAATAATTTTATTACAAAGCGAGTCCATAAAGTCCCTGTCATGACTTATTAGCATAAAAGTTTCTATTTCACTAAGCTTTTTTATCAAGACACTAATACCCTCATAATCCAAATTGGAGGTAGGTTCATCTGCCAAAAGCAATCCCATGTCCTTACTTAATGCAGCTGCAATATTAAGTTTGGTATGTTCGCCTCCACTTACATTACTCTTGTTAATTTTCTTCTCCACTTTAAACTCTTTTAATATTTTTCCATTGGCTGTTATATCTTCATCTGAAAACTGTCTTATATATGAAATATCACAATACCTGTGAACAGTTCCTTCATCTTCTTTTACTTTCCCAGCTAAAATATTTAAAAGAGTACTTTTACCTGCGCCATTTCTCCCTACAATCCCTATCTTATCTCCACTTTTTATCTTTAAATTCTTAAAAGATATAATTAACTTGTCACCATAATATTTTCTCAAATCACTAGCTTCCAAAATAAGCATAAAAAAATCTCTCCTTTGCAAAAGCCGGAAAGATAAATGAAAAACAGGTACATAAATAATACACTACAATTAAACTTATAGTACTGTTATTATAATACTTATATTGTTGTTCCATTTAAACTAATCCAGCAAAATAAAGGCTTACCTAGCCCATAAAATTTAAATACCATTTGATTTAAAGCTGAATTAGTTTATTTTCATTAATTACATACCTTGCCCTTTCTATAGCATTAATTATATTTTACTAAATTTAATTTAAAATATCAATTACAAAAATCAGCGTTTTTCAGAAAACATCCAAAAATCTGTTAATTCATTTCCTCTGCAGCTGCCTCTGATTAGCTTTTTATTTAGCTAAAAAGTTCCTCTATATCCTTATCTGCCATATTAGAAAGCAAAATTTCTTCTCCTGTATTTTCTTCTATAACATTGTTTATTATATTCTTCTTTTTCTGTTGTATTTTATAGATTTTTTCCTCTATAGTTCCCTTGGCAATAAGTCTTATAACCTCTACAGTTTTTTTCTGACCAATTCTATGTGCTCTATCTGAAGCCTGTTCTTCTACGGCTGGATTCCACCATGGATCATAATGAATAACTATATCTGCTGATGTTAGGTTCAATCCTGTCCCCCCAGCTTTAAGGGATATCAAAAATATAGGGATTTCTCCATCGTTAAACCCTTTCACTAGTTCTCCTCTAGCTTCCGCTTTTATACTTCCATCCAGGTACATATACTTTATATCTTCACTTTTAAACATACCTCCAATGTTTTTAAGCACAGATGTAAATTGAGAAAATAATAATATCTTATGGCCTTCATTGACATTGTTCTTTACTATATCCTTAAGAGCCTCCATTTTTCCATTATCACTTTTATAATTTTCTATAAATGTAGAGGGATCACAGCATATTTGTCTGAGTCTTGTAATTATAGAAAGTATTTTTATTTTACTTTTATTAATACCCCTATCTCTTATTTCAGCACTTACTTCCTCTTTGGCATGTTGAAGATAAGCCGCATATACTTTTTTTTGCTCCTCTGTCATATCCACTATCATATTGTGTTCAATTTTAGGTGGGAGCTCTTCAATAACATCTTTTTTAAGTCTCCTAAGTATAAAAGGCTTAGTATGTTTGTTCAATTCTTTTAACGCTTTTTTATCTCCACTTTTTATAATAGGTGCCTCATATTTTTGACTGAACTTTCTATGATTTAATAAATATCCTGGCATAATAAAATCAAAAATTGACCATAATTCTGTAAGAGAATTTTCAATAGGGGTTCCTGTTAATGCAAAATAACCACCAGCTTTAAGAGATTTTACGCTTTGAGCATTTAAAGATTCCGGATTTTTTATATTCTGAGCTTCATCTAAAAAGCAATGCCTAAATGTTACACTTTTATATTCATCTATATCTCTCTTAATAAGTGCATAGGAGGTTATAACTACATCAAACTCCTCTATACCTTTTAACTGTTCTTCTCTGGCTTCTTTACTTCCTGACACCACTATACATTTTAAACCTGACTCAAATTTATTTATTTCACTTTCCCAATTATATACTAAAGATGTAGGACACACTACCAAAGAAGGTAATTCTTTATCATTTCCCTCTACCTCCGATTTTATAAAAGCTATGGCTTGAAGGGTTTTTCCAAGCCCCATTTCATCGGCTAAAATACCGCCAAAACCACAACTTGAAAGAGTTTTAAACCACTTAAATCCAAACTTTTGATAACCTCTCATCACATTATCTAAGTTTTCTGGAATAGTATAATCTATATCACCAATATCCTTTATATTATTTACTAGCTCTCTGAAGTTCTTATTTCTTTTCACAAAGTTTATATTGTTTTCCTTCAGATTTGTATCAATATAAACAGCATTATACTTAGAAAGAATTATTTTATCCTTTTCTAAATCTGAAGCCTTTACATTTAAATAGCCTATCATATCTGACATATTTTGAAGTTCATTAGTTTGGAGAGGAATGAATCCTCCATTTTTAAGTCTATAGTATTTTTTCTTTTGTTTTAGTGCTTCAAATATGTGCTTTAATTCTTGTCTGTCCACACCATCAATATTAAAAGTAAATTCTAAAAGATCTTCATCATTTAATCTTATATCAGATTTGTAATTTCTAGTGGTATATACTTTTATGTCTTTAAAAGCATCAGAATAATATATTTCCGCTAGTTCCTGGAGCTTTTCTAAACCATCTCCTATAAAATCTAGAATTTTATCCTCATCCTCCAAAATAAAATTGGATTTATTCTTTTCAAAGTGAAAAGCAGTTAAGTTATCTACTATAGCAGCTTCCCCTTCAATATCTCTGACCAATACCTTCTTCTCTTCCCTTGATTGATTTTCTTTTAATGCATTTATCTCTATATTTCCATATTTAAATATTACATCACAAACTACAGCTTCGCTTTGTTTATCAAAATAAAGACAGGGTTTTAAGGGTTCTTCACAAAATTTTTCTTTGATTTTTTTATCCACCAGTACTTTTGAGCCTATCTTTTTTAAGGCTGGAATTACATAAGAAGCTATTTCTTCGCTTTCACTTTGATGAAAAGAAATTCTAGAACTTTTTTGCATAACAAAAATATTGTAAAAGGGTCTATACACCTCTATATGTTCATTTGTTGGCATATATATTATGTTGTCATAAAAGAAACAGCTGCCATCATTAAGTAAGGCCTTAGGCAGTTTTGAGGTCTGAGATAAAATTATATTCTCATTACTAGTATCCAATTTAAATTTCAAGGGGAAGTTTTCTTTTACTACTTTAACCTCAGTATAATTATTATCATTTATAACTAAATCTATAGTAACTTCTCCTATTCTATTAAGAAACCTTTTAAGGTTATTTTCCGTAAGATGTGCTTTCTTACCACTTAAAAATCTTGGAGATCTGTTATAGCGGTAATCATACCTTGTCATTTCCTCTGCAGCCTTATCTACCTGGTATACGTCTTTGAGAATATCAATTATGGTTTTATCTTCTTTCTTAAATTTATGAGTACCTGAGTTAAAAGTAAAGTTTTTACCAAACTCCAAATCATTTTGTAAAACAACTGCTTCTAAAAAATTCTTCATATTTTTTACTACATAAAGTTTTTGTTCCCCTACCTTTAATTCAAGAAAAGCTTGACTTTCACTGTGATCAATATTAAATTGAAGCTTATATTGTAAATTTAGAGGTTTAGTTTCTAACTTTACCTTAGAAGGCACTAGACTTTCCCTTAACTGCTGGATTAATACGCTATTTCTATTTACTAAAGACTTTTTTCCTGATTTATTTCCTTCCCTAGTATACTTTATAAGTACTGACGCTATATGCTTACAGGGAGCCTTATAAGTATAATATTCTTTACAATCACAATAACAATTTATATTGTTATTATCATTTGGAAATACTATTTTCACACGATATTTTCTGGATTTATCTAAAAAAGATTTAACTTTTCCTTCAATAAATATTCTCTCAACGTTTAATTCTTCATCAATACTTACATCCATACTTTCTATTTGTCCATTATTATAGCACTGAAGACCATTCTCATAGGTTTCCAATTCCAGACTGTTCTTTACAATATTTTCATTTATTTTAAACAAAATTAATTCACTCCTGATTATATTCTCGTTAAACATTCTACCACAAAATAGCTATTTTAAACATCCGAGATTATAATGAAGATATTACTTTAGGGAATAAATATAAATTTTATTGTTTGTTAATTACAAAAAGTCTACGTCATTTATGATACGGTTTGCCGTAATTAACGCAACGTGGTTTTTATAGAATTTTCCAATAGCGTATCTAACTTTATTATAAAAACACTTATTTTATAATTTTCATATTATCCATAAGACATCCAACACCTTCTGGAATATTCAAATGACCATTTTCATCTAATTTATATTCCTTTCCATCAACTATAAATACTGAGTTACTTGTGTAACCATCTTCAAACCAATTAGATTGACTAAATGCACGCCTTTCAGCTTCTACTTGATATTCTGGGTATATAAGCCCATTATCCAATAAATAGAATTTATTGGTTTGTGAACCATTCTTTATTTCAAACCATCCAGGCTTAATACCAACACTGTTTAATATTTCCTTTATTTCTGTGTTGCTATACCCCCCAGTACGAACAAGAAAAGCAGTTTTATCTTGTGCAAGGCTTGAAAGTAGCCTTGATGTTTTACTTATCTCTCCATAATCCGATGGTGCTAAAGTTAAATTTTCATCAAGGCCAAGTTGAGAATAAGGCATATAAACATTTCCATTATCACCAACTGTAAATATAGCTGTTGTACCAGAACTTGTTTGTAGTTTATAAAAAGAACCTTCATTTAGATTAAGAACATTATTATTTGCAGTAAACTGTTCTACGTTTTTACCTTGTATTTCTGTAATAGATGAAAGTTGTTCTCGATTTACAATAAGCTGTTTTCCAGTATCAATAGATATGCTATCTACTGTACTTTCTGAAGATGAATTATTCAACTTTTTCTTATATGAATTGTTTATATCTTGCATTAATTCTAATTCTTTTTTTCTAAGATTATAATATATATTTCTAGTAAGTTGTGAATATATAGAATTATTCAACCTCAACATCAATCAATTCCTTTCATAATTTTTTAAAGGTGTATAGTTATAAAAATAAGCTCTGTCTATAAAATAAACTTAATAATTATTGTGGTAATACAGGATAGATATAGTCAAATGTAATTTGTGGAATTAACTTAAAATATCCTGTTGAAGTTGATACCTTACCATCAAGTTTAAACACCCACTGGTTCTTTAAAATTTTATTACTGGCAACAGGTACATCTGCAACATATGTGTACATAGATGTAGTAATCCACGAAGAATCACCAGCTATCTTTAAACTTCTATATTGATTGGTTGCAATATTAGTTTGTGTACCTTGTATAGAGACATAATATACAATTGCATTATTAGGAATAGAAGATATATTACTAAGATTATACGTAGCTTGTACTGAGTTTACTGTTGGTGTTAACGTGACAGCACTTGACGCAGTATACGTATAATTACCTAAGGTATAATCAGGTCCACCTATATAAAATCTGTAACCTCCACCATTTAACGGAGAAGATACTTTAACATAGTAATATCCTGATGTTGGTATGTCTATATAATATGGAGTAGGACCTATAATTGATGAATCTTTTTGGTATGAAATTGCTTTAATGAGATTCAAATTTTCATCGTAAACATCAAAAAGTCCCGTACCGCTAAGGGCTGTACTATTGATGCCTAATATAGTATTACTATCAGCAGGTAAATATACCTTATACCAATCCTGATCTGTACTATCTGTAAGGTTACCAATAGTAACATACTGACTGGTATAATTTCCTGTAACAATCTGAGAAGGATCTTCATTATTTATCTATATAGTTTGAGCTTCATTAGCTGAATTGTTAGGTTCTGTCTCATTTATTGTACTAGCAAAAGATACGGTAGAAAATAAAAGAACAAAACATACACTTAATATTGCTATGTGAAATTTTTTCATATAAAACATTCCTTTCATATTTTAACTAATTATAACTACACACCTTATTATTTTATCGCATCTATTAGTAGAATCTTAATAGATATTTGCCATTTTATATAATAAATAACCATATCTTGAAGAAATCCGGAACCATATATTAAATAATTATTATTGGGAAGTACCATCATCTGTCATCAGGGGCAAAGTGATTTCTACAAACTAAATAGAACAAACGGTCCTACCATTAACTTATACAGCTATTAGGGGGAGAATGAGCGAATGCGTACTGTCTTGGTAATCAATGTAATCGCAAAATTCTTTGCAAGAGTTGAATCTTCAGTGTTCTACCTCATCCCATATCATTTTAGCCAGTGGAAATGGTTTTAAAGCTCTGTCTAATATTCCCTGTACATAGGCAATAAGCATACCATAATTAACCATAGGCACCTGAAATTCCTTTGCAGTATTAATTCTATAAAGCATGGCAGACTTATTTAGCATACATCCTCCACAGTGAACTATAAGAGAATACCTTTTTATATCATCAGTAAAAGATACACCAGAGGAAAATTCAAAATCTATCTTTTTTCCCGTAATTTGTCTTATCCATCTAGGTATTTTTACTTTTCCTATATCATCTGACTGTCTGTGGTGTGTACAACCCTCTGCTATTAATACCCTATCTCCATCTTTTAATTTTTTTACAGCTTTAACTCCCTTTATGAGTTCTACTAAATCTCCCTTATACCTGGCAAATAATATGGAAAAAGACGTCATTAAAATATCCTTGGGAGTATCTGCTGCCACTTTTAAAAATGCCTGAGAGTCTGTAACTACTATTTTAGGCTTCTTAGCCAGGCTTTCTAAAGTTTCCCTAAGTTCATATTCCTTAGTTACTATTGCCACTGCATCACTTTCCAGTATATCCCTTATAGTTTGCTGCTGTGGCAGTATAAGTCTTCCTTTAGGAGCTGCCTTGTCTATAGGTGTAACAAGTACTACAAAATCTCCGGGACTTATCAAATCTCCAATTATCTTAAACTTATCCTCATCCTTAGGCAGTACATTTGCTATTTGATTTTTTAACTCTCTTATTCCTTTTCCCGTAACAGCCGATACACTCATAAGCGGAATTTGTAATTCCTCTTTTATATTTTTAATATCTTTCTCACTTATATTTGATATATCTACCTTATTTAACACTCCTATAAGTGGAATTTTCTTACTTTTAATTTCATTGATTATATATCTGTCATAATCTGTAACCCCTGCAGTTGAATCTATTACAATCAATGATATATCAGTTTTATTTAAAACCTCCAGTGTTTTTTTCTTTCTGAGTTCTCCTAACTGCCCAGTATCGTCAAGTCCCGCTGTATCTATTATGACGCAGGGTCCTATAGGAAGAATCTCTATTGATTTATAAACTGGATCCGTAGTAGTACCTTTTACATCAGATACAATAGCTATATCCTGTCCTGTTACAGCATTTATAATACTTGATTTTCCTGCATTTCTCCTTCCGAAAAGAGCTATATGTACTCTCACCGAACGGGGCGTTTCATTTAAATTCATTTTTTATCTTTAGTGAGAGAAAATAAGTTCCAAACCCTCACTAAAATTCACCTCCTTTTTAATAATAAGAAAAAAATTTCACATTTTCTGAAGTTTACGAAAGAAAATCATCCTAAACTCTTAATTGTTTAAAAAACTCACGTTCCCGGTATTCCTGGTTTTGTAAGTTGATATGGATTTATTATTTCATCTATTTTTTCCCTTGGCAATATTTCCTCCTCATATAAAACTTCTCTTATTGTCTTATGTTCTTTTAAAGCTTTCTCTGCCAGCTTTCCAGCTCTATCATAACCTATATAATATACAAGAGCTGTTACCAGGGCAGCAGATGATTCAAGATTTTTTCTGCAATTTTCTTCATTTACTTTAATATCCCTAATGCATTTTTCTCTGAATATTATAACCGTTTTTTCTAGAAGTTCCAATGATTCAAGCAAACATTCGGCAATTAAAGGAGTAAAGGCATTTAATTCTAACTGACCTGAACTGCTTGCCATGGTGATGGCGGTATCATTTGATATTACCCTCATACTTACCTGAGCTGTCATCTCTGCTATAACCGGATTAACTTTACCTGGCATAATGGTAGATCCAGATTGAACTTTAGGAAGGACAATTTCCCCAATGCCTCCCATAGGTCCCGAATTTAAAATTCTTAAATCATTAGAGATTTTCAAAAGATTAACAGCCAGAGATTTTAATAGCCCGGAGACTTCCACAAATACATCACAATTTTGAGTCACATCCATAGGATAGTCAGATCTGGCAATACCAAGGCCGGTTAAATCCTGAAGTACATCTGTTATTTCATATATGAATTTATTTGTAGCATTAAGTCCAGTACCTATGGCAGTACCTCCTATATTAATTTCTCTAAGCCT
Organism: Candidatus Clostridium eludens; assembly: GCF_045310515.1. Taxonomy (NCBI): domain Bacteria; kingdom Bacillati; phylum Bacillota; class Clostridia; order Eubacteriales; family Clostridiaceae; genus Clostridium; species Candidatus Clostridium eludens. Next base: position 16,163 of record NZ_JBJHZX010000052.1, read on the forward strand.
TTCTTCTACCTTATATATTCTCCATCTATCCCTAGCTATTGCTTTGGCATAAGCACCAAAACCCTGGCCTACCATCATAGGCAGTGCATCCATAAGCTGAGTTCTGCCAAGCTTTATTATATCTGAAAACTCATTTTCTTTTATCTGTAATTCTTCTTGTAAATCAGCCAGACAACTGCTTAATCTTCTTATACTCCTTATAGCTGCAATTCTTAAAGCTGTAGGGTAAACATCATTAGTTGACTGTGACATGTTCACATCATTTAATGGATGCACCAGGTTATAGTCTCCTTTCATTCCACCAAGTATTTCTATGGCTCTATTAGCTATAACCTCATTTACATTCATATTTGTAGAGGTTCCGGCTCCCCCTTGAAATGCACTTAACTTAAATTCATCATCAAAATTACCTTCTATAACTTCCTCACTGGCTTTAATTATTGCATCTGCCTTATCTTCAGATATTTCCTTCAAATGCTTATTTACTATGGCAGCTGCCTTTTTTATAAGTGCAATTTCTTTAATCAAATTCAAATTTGCACATTTTCCCCCCAGTTCAAAATTTTCTAAAGCCCTTTTAGTATTAATCCCAAAATAGGCGGAATTATCAATTTGTTTTTCTCCAAGTAAATCCTTCTCTACTCTAAAGCACATATATTGTAACCTCCTCTTTTAAATGGACAATTGACAATGAAGAATTGACAATTATTTTTTTAGTAATCCTTCAAATTTTCTATAATTAACCTTTACTCCATCATCTAAATCTATTTCTATCTTCATACCAGCCTTATTGCGTAATAATTCATCATATTCTTTTAATTCACTCATTTGTTTACGGAGAGCTTCTAGTTTTTTCTTTACACAATTTTTCTCTTCTTTCTCACAATTACCTTCTACTATATCCGCTAAAAGCTGCATCTTCTCACATAATTCATCCTGAAATTTATGTAAGTACTTAATTCTTATTCTAGATAAAATATCTTTATCATACCTGTGTATGTAAATTAAACAGTTAAAGACTTTCTGTTTTCCTGAGGTAAAAAGCCAATATATAGGCCTTTTCTTATATACTTGAACATGGTCTTTAAAAAAATCATTGATAAAATATCTTCTTATGGTATCCTCATCTGTTTCATCATTCTTTTTCCCGAGAGTTTCCGCTATAAAATTTAAATTTTCATATAAAGTCCTTTCTCCAAAAGCTGCAGCTACAAATTCTATAAATCTAGATACTATATCATTTTTAAAATGATTTTCACAAACTATAGGAATAATATTATCTGCATCAGGCACATAAGGCACAGAATATATATTTTCCCTGTCTGATTCCTCGCCGGCATATATAAGCCCTTCTTTATCAATTGAATACCTGCCAAACATACATCCTACAGCATAGGAAATAAAGGATTTAATATCTCCTTTTCTATTTGCTTTTCTAATAGTAATATCCCTGTCCCCAACTTCTGGAGTTACTTCATCCTGCAGCCCATAAATATGAATAAATATTCTATTTAGCTCTTCTTCATTATGTTTTAACTTTTCAAACTGCCTGTCAGTGAACAATTTCCAGGCAGTAAATGCATGAGATATGCATATCTCTTTTTCATCAATCACTGACAAAAGTGGATGCCTCTTAAAACCCCAGGATGTTTCAAAAGAATCCCAATCTACTTTTGATATACTTATACATTCTTCACATAGTGCATTAATCTTTTCTTTTACCTGTATATCTACTCCCATATATATAGGAATCTGTTTAACCGTTCCTGCTGTAAGGTTTAAAGTTGGGGATATAAACTTAAAAATATTTTCCATTATCTTTGTATTAAAAAAACTCAATATATAATTGTAATCATCCTGTTTCTTTACAAATATTGAATCTGCAGACTGATCAAAAATAAACCCTTTATTTAAAATCCTTATAGTATTTTTGCCTGAAGTTATCCGCTTCCAGCTTATACCTTTTTTAAAGAAAAATTTTTCATTCCTTATGAGAGAACCTTCCTCACTTCTTACTTTCTGACCATGATTTTTCCAAAAAATCACTTCTGAAATATTGCCATACCATTTTCGGGCTTCTCCTCCCATTTGATAGGGCATCCAATATTTTATATTATTGCTTTCTCCAGTAAAATTTATAAGCTGGTATTTAATCTCAAACCAGTGCCTTACATATTTACTGTTATTTCCTGTCTGCATTCCAGTGCATGGAAATGCCACATCCCATATTATTTTTGCTTTATTGAGTATTTTAATTTCCCTGTGAGTAAGCCAATATCCAAATCTGTTACCAGGAATATTTTTCATTTTTTCTTGATTCAAAGTAAATCTATAACTTACGTAAGGGTTAATCACCGCTTCCCTAACTTTAATAGGTTGGTTTCCAGCTCCTTTAAAATCTGATAATTTAATATACTCTCCTTTTATAGGAACTTTATAATTTCTTAAAGTAAATGTACATATAGGTACCGTGGCTTCTTCAAATCCAGAATACTCTAATTGAATCAAACTGGTTATATTTTTATAGTTAATTATTTTTTTTCTTAATTTTTCGTAAGACTGTATAAACATCCATACAAATGGAGTCATAAATGCCAACTGTCCATTATATTTCACTCTAGAAAAGCTATATACTATAAATGCAGAAAATATATCACTTTTTACATCTGGATATTTTTTTGCAATGTATTTTCCTAAAAGGGGAGGTAAATATTTATTACCAATGTAAGGAGGATTAGTTACTAAAATATCATATGTACCTATCATTATTCTAGCCTGTTTTATTAGTTCTGACAAAACCCTAATAATTTTTTTTCTTCTTTTCTCCCGTGAAGCATCCTTTTCCTGAATATTTTTTATATACTCTAATCTATCCAGTAAAAAATCCTCTTTAAAATCTTTTAGCTCTATAAGGGAGCCATATATTTTTGCATCTTTAAACTTATCTATGAAATCTTTTATAATACTATATTTTTTTCCGGAATTACCTCCTGATATATAGGCTATATCATTATTATCAAAACTGTTAGTTTCCTCTATGGATACTATATTAAGCTTTATACCTTTTCTTTCTATTTTCTTAAGAATATATTTGTCATGTTTCATTCCTTCCATAATAACAGCAAAACAGGCAAGCTTGCATGCCTTATTGTGTATATCAAGTCCATAAAGGTTATTTTCTATAATAAGTTCTGGTATTTCACTTTTAATATATCCACACTTTATATATATCTGATACAGCACCTGAAACATATATACCAGTATATTGCCAGAACCACAGGCAGGATCAAAACATTTTATATCTCTCACTTTTACATCCTTATCTATATATGTTTTTAATTTTTCTTCAATTTCATACTGATTTCCAGAACCTTCTATATAAAATTCCCAGCCTTTTTTAAGATCCTGATGTTCTGGATGAGCCTCTATCCACTGTTTTCCAAGTGAATTTTGAACCATATATTTTACTATCCAATCTGGTGTAAACAGCTGTGTGGCATAAGGTATTTGTTTTTTTGTGTATTTCTTTTTTGCACTCATTATATTATTTTTTTCCTCAGAGATATAGTATTCATAAAGCCAGCCTACAATTTCTACATCCTTCCATGAATCTTCCGATATCACTTTACTATCTACCAACTTGAAAACAAAAGTTCCTTCACTTAAAAGTCCTTCTGGAAATAACAATTCTGTATAGTGCCCTGCTTTCTGAAATATAAAAGGCAAAGATGTATTTAAAGTATTACACCTGGATAATACCCTGCTTTTAAAGCCAATATTTCTCCCAGCAAAAATTTCAGGTATATATTTATTTACTTCCATAAATCTTAAAGCAATAAACCTATTGAACCAGGAACAGGCTATTTCTTCAATAACTGTGTTATAACCCTCTTCCCCATCTTTATTTAAAGTTTCCATTTTATTAATAATTATTTCTCTCTGTAACTTTTCCTCTTCACTAAACATCTTTTTTTCTAAAGGCTTAGCATAAATACCAGCTGAATTTAAATTTTCAACATAATCCTTTTTTATGCCCTGCTTTATAGCCTTAATTTTTACTTTTTCAAACAGTTCTCTTCTGCTTTTTGCTGCAAAATTTCTTAATACATTTTTGTTCATATCTTACGCCTCCAGGTTCCACTTCCATTACAAAGGGTTTTAATTCCTTAAAAATGCATTATAACAAAAACACTATTAAAATCATTAAATAAATGACATTTAATAGTGTTTTCAATTTTAAGATGCCTAGGCCTTGTTAAAATCTTTTTCCTCGTCAGAATTCAATGTATCTTTGATAGATTCAAATATTGATTTCATAGTCTTATTAGCTAAGTCCTCTATTTCATTCATTATTTCATCTTTGCTTTTTATTTTAGATATATATACATCTATTTCTCCTTTGTATAGATGTTTTATAGTTTTAACTACAGAATACTCTCCGCTATTATCCTCAGGTATTATGAAATCCCCTGACTGAAGAGTTAAATACATGGGACTATCTGACTTTATCTGACTATGGAGCTTCTTTGAACTTTCAGAAAGATCATCTAAAATAGTATAAAAATTCACAGTGATTTCCATGATATTGTACATCCTCCTGTCTTCAATTTGTTTCACTGTATTATATTAGTTTAGATAAAAAAATGTTACTTCTAGCTTGATTCCATAGATACTTTTTCTGCTTTTCGTCTTTGCCTTTTAACTAATACGGCAGCTACAACTGCGGTAATTGGAACTGCAAAAATTAATCCAATACTTCCTGCTAACGCCTTTAATATCTCTGCTGCAATAATATCCTGATCCATAGCAGTGGAAATAGATGTGCTGTAGGAATATGAGGAAACCATAATCATTATATACATAGCACCTCCTACATAAGCAAGTATTAAAGTATTAGCCATAGTACCCATAATGTCCTTTCCCACGTTCATACCTGATTTTATGAGTTCTTTTACAGTCATATCTGGTTTGGCACTTTCAATTTCCTTTATGGAAGAAGCTATGGACATACTTACGTCCATAACTGCCCCCAAAGCCCCCATAATTATGCCTGCAAAGAGTAACCCTGAAAAATTGAAATTAGCATTCTGTGCTGTATATATAATGGACTGCATCTCTTCATCCGTAAGTCCATTGACTCTCATTATTAAATTTGAAAGTATTGCTATAGCTCCTGCAATTAAAACTCCTCCAGAAGTCCCTATAATAGCAGCTAAAGTTTTTTCATTTTTTCCACTTATTATAAGCAGATTTACCACAATTACAAAAATACATATAAGAGAAGATACTATCGTAGGGTTAAATCCCTGTATTATAAGAGGTATAAGTACCTTTATCACCATAAACCCGGTTATAATTAATGTTATAACTGATTTAAACCCTTTCTTTCCTCCAATAATCACTAGGGATACAATAAAAAATGCCCCTAATTTATACAAATATTTGTATCTTACTATTTCATAAATATAGGCCCCTCCCGTATTTCCTTTTTCATTATACCTATCAGTGTTAATTAATACTTCATCTCCAACTTTTGCAAAGCTCTGAGTACTGCTCTCTTCATCTTTAATCTTCCCGCCTACAAAATTTTGAACTGTAATTATTTTACCTTTAAGCTTTCCAGAAATAATTTTAACATCTGCATTAGAAAATCTTTCAGAATTTTTATCTCCACTTGAATGTATTTTAATGACTATGCCATGAACCGGACCATTGTCTTCATCTGAATTATTAAAATATGATCTTATAAAAAATACAGCCATAAGAATTAAAACAAGAGATATCAAAACAATTACAATTTTTTTGGTTTTTTTTAATATTTTAACTCATCCTTTCAATTATAAATCCGTCTACTACTCTTCAGATTTAATTTTTACATTATCATCCTCTACATCTATAATGGTGACCGTATTTTCAATATTCTCATTAAAGAGTACTTTATCCACAAAATAAGATTTTATATCCTGCTGAACTATTCTAATTATTTCTCTAGCACCATACTCCAGTGACACACCTTTTTGAGACAGCCACCTATAACACTTGTCTGTAACATTTATTTTTATATTTTTAGATAAAAGCTGCTCTTCAAATTGACCCATAACTTTTCTTGCAACTAAATATGCCATATGATCATTCATTGCATTAAAATATATTATATCATCTAATCTATTTCTAAACTCTGGTGAAAATATTCTATTTACTTCTTCATTAATAGCATCCTTTTTTACAACTCTATGTCCAAATCCCATAATTGCTTTACCAACAGATCTAGCACCTGCATTTGAAGTCATTATAATTGTTGTGTTTTTAAAATCAGTTTTCTTTCCGGTATTGTCTGTAAGAGTTGCATAATCCATAATCTGCAGCATTATATTTAATACATCCGGATGAGCTTTTTCTATTTCATCTAAAAGCAGCACACAATAGGGAGTCTTCCGTATAGCATCTGTTAAAAGTCCTCCTTCTTCATATCCCACATACCCTGGAGGAGATCCTATGAGCCTAGCTACAGTATGCTTTTCCTGGTATTCACTCATATCAAATCTAACAAATGGGATATTTAGAGCTTTTGCCAGCTGTTTACTTATCTCGGTTTTTCCTACACCTGTGGGACCTACAAATAACAGATTTGCCACAGTTTTGTTATCTTCATTAAAACCTGCCCTAGATCTCTTTATGGCCCTTACCAGAGAATCTATAGCTTCATCCTGACCAAATACTTTTTTCTTAAGAACTACATCTAAATTTTTTAAAACTCTTGTTTCATCCTGTGACAATGTTTGCTCAGGTATTTTAGCCATGGCTGAAATTGTCTTTTCTATATGAACTTTTTCAATAACTATTTTTTCATCATTGCTGCTGTGAAGTCTTACATAAGCTCCCGTTTCATCTATTACATCAATGGCCTTATCCGGAAGGTATCTGTCATTTATATATTTCACAGATAAATCCACCGCTGCCTTTAAAGCTTCTTCTTTATAAGTTACATTATGAAATTTTTCATACTGTGTTTTTATACCTGAAAGTATATTGTAAGCATCCTCTACAGTAGGCTCAGTCACTTCTATCCTTTGAAATCTTCTCGCTAGTGCCCTATCTTTTTCAAATATCTTTTTATATTCATCATAAGTAGTTGAACCTATAAATTTAATCTTGCCATCAGTTAAAAAAGGTTTCAAAATATTAGCTGCATCCAGAGAACCACCAGACACTGAACCTGCTCCTATTATGGTATGAATTTCATCTATATATACAATAGGTTTTTCTTCCTTTTGAATTTTTTTCAAAGTATTCTTTATTCTGTCTTCAAAATCTCCTCTGTATTTGGTTCCTGCCAAAATGGAACCCATATCTAGAGAGTATATCTTACTGTCTTTTAATAGATTAGGAACTTTATTTTCCACAATTAATCTTGCAAGTCCTTCTGTAATTGCAGTTTTGCCTACACCTGGATCTCCAACATGAATGGGGTTGTTTTTAGTTCTCCTCGAAAGTACCTGTATGGTCCTATAAAGTATATCTTCTCTTCCGATTAGTGGATCAATACCTTCCTTTTTAACCTTTTCAGTAAGCTCTACTGCAAAATCTCCTATGTTTAGAGGGCATGGTGCATCTTCTTCATCCATTAAATATTTAGAATCTTCTTCAATATTATAATCAAACATAGTTGCTGAAATTCCATGGGTTATATAATTTAATATATCTATTCTCCTTATGCCTTGTTTTCTAAGAAAAAAACTGGCAAAACTTTGTTCTTCATCATATATAGATATAAAAATATCTCCCAATTTTATCACTTCTTTTTCTGCAGCTAAAACATGTTCCCCTGCAGAAGTCAATATATTTTGAAGGCCTATAGTTTCAAGGGGTTCTTTTTTTTCTGTAATTTCTATATTGTCATTGAAATACTGTAATAAATCTCTTTTAATATTTTTAACGTTACCTCCACAGCTTTCTATTATATCTATCCCTTCCGGGAAAAATAATGCAGCATATAATACATGTTCAGGAGTAAAGTATTCATGTTTACAATACCTTGCTTCATTATAAGCTGCAGTTATAATTTCATTTACTATTTTATCTAACTTCATAACTATTCCTCTTCCATACTAAATTTTAGTGGAAATCCACTATTTCTTGCCATACTCATAGCCTGCGCTGTCTTAGTAGCAGCTATATCATAAACATATATGCCAGCTATGCCTATACCTTTCCTGTGAACATCATACATTATTTGCGTAGCCTCTACAGCACTCTTTTTAAATATTTTAATTAAAATATCTACTACAAATTGCATAGTGGTGTAATCATCATTGTATATAATCACTTTATACATAGGTGGTTTTTTAATTTCAAATTTTGAATTTTGCTTTATAACAGTTTTTTGCGGCATTTTCAACAACCCCATAAGCTTTTAAAAATATACTGTACTTAAAATTATTTTAACACAATTTAAATTTAAAGTGTATAATATTTAAATTTTCGAATAAAAGCCCTGTAATTTTAATAAAATGGAACCTATATAATAGACACTTTAAAAAAGACTATTTATATAGGTTCTTTTCTTGTACAATAAAGCAGA
>NZ_JBJHZX010000053.1:0-24686 GCF_045310515.1 Candidatus Clostridium eludens
TGTGCGAGTAGCACAGCCAGTAACATGCCCTTATAGGGCTGAGCAAACCACCCGTTTTACGGGTGGTGATGATTTTATTAATGTACCATAAACGTTGATTTTTAGGGTCTTCTCTAAAGTATTTATAAGTATTTTTAAGTGCCAAAACTATTACTGCAAACAAAGTTCCTTACAAATTGAGTAAGCCATTTCATGTACTTTATAATTTTCACTATTACAGGCATTTATAATAAGTGGCTTATAAGTTTCATTATAGTTATTACGCATATAGCACAATACATCTACCTTCCATTTCCAAAGTTCTTCTGCAGATAAGTAGAAAAACTTTGGCTGGACTTTCTCACGATAAAAATCTTCTCCCATATTTAAAATATTCTCTGGAGTTAAGGCAGAAGATAATTCTGCAAGGCCAGGAAATTCTTCTTCTTCCTTCCACTTTCCTTTGTTCATAGGACATACATCTTGACAGATATCACAACCATAAATGCAATTTCCAAATGTTCTACTTAATGGTTCCTGAGGCAAATTACGTCCACCAAAGGTTGTCAGAAAAGAAATACATGTAGTGGGCGACATAGTATAGGGAGCAGAAAGAGATTTTGTAGGACATAATGTCATGCAGCGATTACAGCCCTTTGGACACTGTAAGACATCATTTCTCTCCTTTAGCTCCATTTCTCTGTCAGTTACCCAAGCTTCAAGATGGACCCATGATCCAGACTCTGTGTATAAGAAATTATTTCTGCGAATAATACCAATTCCAGCTTGTAAAGCTGCCCAGCGCATTCCAACCACTCCAAATTTTTGATTTGTCTCTACCTTCAAGCCAAGTTCTTGCATATATTTTTCCAATGTACGATTACTCTGATATTCTTTTGTATTTTTATCGATACGTATATCAAATAAATATGACTTAGCTATGTGTCCCTTCACTATCTCTGGAATCTTATATTTTCCGTATGATGACGTAAGTACTACCACAGACTTTGCCCATGGATATATTGCCAGTGGATTAACTAAACGCTGTTGATTTTGATAAAACATCTTTGATTTTGGAACTTTTTCAGTACGTTCTTTAAATTTTTCATCATAGCCTTCCATGAGACTAATTGGAATAATACCACACTTTTCATAGCCCAGTTCATAAGCCTTTTTTTGAATCATTTGCTCAATTGTATCCACATTGAGCACCTCCTTTTATAAATTTAATTGAATGAATTCACTTTTTAACCTTGTTTAGCTGCCTCTCAATAAAAAGTATGTACCGCTTAACGTGTATATACACGTTAAGCGGTGAAATATTCAAGGCACTAAAGACTCAATTTTAGAAAGTAATGTGGTAAAAGTGTCTATATTATCTCTGCCTAGATACTCTTCTAAAAAACTTTGTGCCTTTTTCCAAAGTTCTTCTGCATATTTATAAGTTTCCATTCCCTTATCTGTTAATCTAAGTTGTCTATTTCTAGCTCCTTCTGTTGAGATATCTTCTACAAATCCACTTTTTTCTAAAGGTTTAAGATTTCTCACAAGGGTAGTTCTATCTAACCTTATAACTACAGCTAATTCGCTTACACTTACTGGTTCCAATTGTTCTATATGTTTAAGTAATGAGAACTGCCCTATCTTCAGGTTACTTGGTGAAAGAAATTCATCATAAACTTCTGTTATTGCTTGTGAAGCCCTTCTAATATTAAGACAATTACAAGGGGATGGTTTCTTCTCATAAATGATTCTCTCCATAGTTGTCACCTTTTTCATTTTCGTGTATTTACACTATTAAGTATACTTCTTAAATGATGTTTTGTCAATTAACATATTTATAACAACTGTTAAATTTTAATATATTTCCAGAATGATTTTAGCATTATCGATTAGGTTCTAAAAGAGTTATTTATTTTCTGATTTGATAATTTTAATATATTATATTATAAATTTAATAATAAGTTGTCTAAAAAAGTCTTGATTAACACTTTATTTGAATATATAATCATAGGTATGCTGTGATACATAATATTACATTAAAAAAAATAGATGTAAATTAAGTTATAACATGTAATGTTATGTTTTGTTATGGCAGTATAATTTTTTAATTTAGGGAGGTCATTAATTTGAACAGAAATAAAAAAATTTTATCCTCAATTTTATTTCTACTAATTGTATTTTTTTCAGTAGGCTGCGGCAACACTACCGGAAGTTCAGACAATAAAAAATCTGATGCAGCAGCAAAGAAAGTAACTTTAACTATATCTGCTGCTGCAAGTTTAAAGGACTCCATGAATGAAGTTAAGGAGTTGTATGCCAAAGATAACTCTAATGTTACTATTACATACAATTTTGGAGCTTCCGGTACCCTTCAAAAGCAAATTGAACAGGGTGCACCGGCAGATATATTCATATCAGCAGCAGCAAAACAAATGGATGAACTAAAAAATAAAAATTTACTGGTGAATGATACTATTGCCAATCTCCTGCAAAATGATGTAGTGCTTGTAGTTCCTAAAGATTCATCAGCAGTTAAGAGTTTTCAAGATTTAGCAGGTGATGCTGTTAAAAAAGTAGCACTTGGAGAACCTAAAAGTGTACCGGCAGGACAGTATGGAGAGGAAGTGCTTACAAATTTAAACATATTGGATAAGGTTAAGTTAAAAGCTGTTTATGGTAAAGATGTAAAGGAAGTTTTAACTTGGGTTGAAACTGGAAATGCAGATGCAGGAATTGTTTATAAGACTGATGCATTGATATCAGATAAGGTTAAAGTTGTAGCTACTGCTCCTGAAAACTCACATAAAGCTGTAGTTTATCCTGTGGCTGTAATTAAGGATAGCAAGAATGTAGAGGCAGCTAAAAGTTTTCTTAAATTTTTATCAGGAGATAAGGCTAAAGAAGTATTTAAAAAATATGGATTTAAAGTTGGAAAATAGTTTAATATCATACTACCTGATGTAAAGCGGTAGAATAATCATTAGGGATTTAATCTCACTTTATTTAGAAGAAGGTGATATAGAATGAATTTTGATATTTCACCATTATGGATCTCGGTAAAAACTACATTTATAGCTACAATTATAACATTTTTTATTGGAATTGCTGCTGCCTATTGGATGACAAATTATAATGGAAAATTTAAAAGTGCAGTGGATACTATATTTACATTACCGCTTGTACTTCCACCTACGGTGGTGGGATTTTTTCTACTGCTTATGTTTGGAAAAAGTGGACCCATTGGTAAATTATTATTAAAATTTGGAACTACTTTGATTTTTTCATGGCCTGCCGCAGTTATAGCTGCAACTATTATTGCCTTTCCACTGATGTACAGGACAACCAAGGGGGCTTTTGAACAGGTAGATAACAATATTGTAAATGCGGCTATAACTCTTGGGGTGTCTCCATGGAAAGTTTTCTGGAAAGTTATGCTGCCTTTGGCCTGGCCTGGAATAGCGGCAGCGACAATTCTTTCTTTTGCCAGAGCCCTTGGAGAATTTGGAGCTACTCTTATGGTAGCAGGAAACATACCGGGCAGAACTCAAACCGTTCCTTTAGCTATTTACTTTGCAGCTGAAAGTGGAGAAATGAATAAAGCCCTTATGTGGGTTATATTGATTGTAATAATCTCAACTGTGGTGATTTTTCTTATGAACTATTGGAATGAACATCAAAAGGGAAATGTTTATGGAGTTAGGAGAAGATAAAATGGGATTATACCTTGATATTGAAAAAAAATTTTCTGGATTTAATTTAAATGTAAAATTCCATATAAAAGGTAATATTATAGGGCTTCTTGGGGCTTCGGGTTCTGGCAAAAGTATGACTCTTAGGTGCATTGCAGGTCTGGAAACCCCTCAGGAAGGAAAGATACTGTTAGATGAAAAAGTTCTCTACCATAGAGAAAGAAAGATAAATATTCCAAGTGGAAGACGAAAAATAGGATTTTTATTTCAAAATTATGCATTGTTTCCTAATATGACGGTAAGTGAAAATATAGGTTTTGGACTAAGTGGTATGCCTAGTGATAGAAAAAAACAAACAATATATGAAAAAATAAATATGATGGATCTTCAAGGATTGGAAGATAGATTTCCTGCCCAGCTTTCAGGGGGACAACAACAAAGAGTGGCCATTGCAAGAGCACTGGCAATAGATCCTGAGATATTGCTTTTAGATGAACCATTTTCTGCATTAGATAGTCACTTGAGAAATAAAATGGAGGAAAAGCTTAAGGATATATTATCGGAATACAAAGGTACTACCATATTTGTATCTCATAATAGAGATGAAATATATCGCATTTGCAAAAATATTGTAGTAATGGATAATGGAGCTGTAGAAGTTTATGGAGATAGAAATTATATATTTGAAAACCCAGGTACCATTGCAGCGGCAAGACTTACGGGGTGTAAAAATATATCTAGAATTAAAGTATTGGATGAAAATACCTTAGAAGCTTTAGACTGGGGATGTACTCTTAAAGTGAATAAAAAAATTGAAAAATCCCAATGCTATGTAGGAATAAGAGCCCATTACATAAGTATTGGAGAATTAGGGCAGAAGGATAATATCGTTAAATGCAGGGTAAATCACATAAATGAAAGTCCCTTTACCGTGGAAGTATACCTAAATAGTGTAGAGGAAAAATCCTATGATATAACTAAGAGTTTACGTTGGGAGATTACAAAGGAAATGTGGCATAAATTAAAAGATTTAAAACAGCCATGGAATATATGTATAGGAAAAGATAAACTTTTTTTAATTAAGTGATTGTAATTTTTAAAAATATATTGCAAAAAAACTATAAAAAGGTATAATTGTGTTAAATTATAGGTAAATATTAATTAAATTATTAATTTGCGGAGGTAAACAAATATGAAAATTAGTGCGAGAAACCAAATGAAGGGAAAAGTTATTGAAATAAAAGAAGGTGCTGTAAATGCTGAGGTTATAGTAGATTTAGGTAATGACAAATCTCTATGTTCTATTATTACAATGGAATCTTTAAAAGGTTTAGATATTAAAGTTGGTTCTGAAGTTACAACTTTAATTAAAGCTTCCTCAGTAATGTTAATGGCCTAATCTAGTTAAGAGTTAAGGGTGAATTGTGGAAAGTTGTGGATATTTTTCTTCGCTTTGCTGCGAAAAATCTTAGATTTAGAGCACTGCATTTTAGATTTTGTGGAGCTTTAGCGAAGGAAAATCATCCATATAACCCAACTGATAATACTACAAAATAGCATGAACCTATAATTCATGCTATTTTTATGTATATCATATTATTATATTTGAAGTCTTTTTACTATTTGTCCCTCTTCAATATGTTTATCCATAATTTCTTGAACATCGTCCTGAGTAACTCCTCCATACCATACTCCTTCAGGATATACAACTACTATCGGTCCTTGATTGCATAGTCCAAAACAACCGGTATTGGTAACCATAACTTCTCCACTTAAATCTCTACTTTCTACTTCTTCCATAAATTCACTGACTATATTTACAGATTGTTTTGATAAACAGAAGCCTTGTTGTTTCCCATTAATTCTAGAGCTTGTACAGACAAAAATATGATATTTAGGATTAAGCATAATAATATCCCTCCACTTATAAAAATTAAAAGTTTATTGATAACAACATATCACAATCTATTATGAAATTCAATATAAAAATAACATTTTGTTAAAATTAGACCGCAAAATGTAATATTATAATAATTTCGAATGCATTTCCTAAAGCATATTCCTGGAGTATATACGCTTCTGGTTTTTTTCTTTATCTAATATGTTTTAATATAATATCATGTTTTTCTTTTAAGTTTAGTACCTTCCGCACTTCCTTTTATACAAATATTATTACCTAAATAATATTTGTATAAAAGGCTTGAAAAAGTACAGTTTTTGGTGGAAAAAATGGAGTAGCCAATTTATACATGGTGTTTTAGGAGTGTATTGAAATTATAGAATTAAGAATTTAAAGGTCATTGGGAATAAAGATAAATTGATGAAAGCTGAACTACGTTGAAATTATTTTATAATTCCGCTATAATATTACCTGTTTCTGTAAGATCATATCCTCCTAATCCTAAAAGTTCTGCTTTAAACTCTTTGGAACGGATTATTTTTATTATTGATTTAAAAGGAAAGTCATGCATGCTTTCTTTTTTTATAACCAATTCATATCTTTCTTTTTGAAGTGGTATAAAATCTATACCTTTAACCTGCAGGCTGGTTTTTTCATTTCCAATGGCCAGGTCTGCTTCACCTCTTGCTACGGCACTGGCTACTGCAAGATGGGAAAAACATTCTGTGTCATAACCCTTTATATTACTGCCGTGGATATTTAGTAATTTTAGATGTTCATCTAAAAGAATTCTAGTGCCACATCCTTTTTCTCTGTTTACTATAGCAATACCAGGCCTTTTTAAATCTTCAAAGCTTTGGATTCTTTTAGGATTTCCCTGAGGTACATAAAAACCTTGCATTCTACAAGCTAGATGAATTATTACTGTGGGAATTCCTGGGATCAATCTTCTTACAAAGGGTATGTTATATTTACCGGAATCCCCATCCCATAAATGAGAAGTAGCCACCTGAACCTTGCCAAGATATAATGCAAGAAGTCCGTTATAGCTTCCTACATATGAACGAAAAGTTCTAATACCTGGACATTGAAATTCTATATGACGGGATAGTATATCTAAAAGTACATCCTGTCCGCAAATTACAAAACCATCATTGGTATCTGTATTTCCAGGATAGAACATGTTAGAATAAGACAGATTATCTTTTTTTACAGGTTCCTGGAGGGTTTCACCAGTGTTTTTAGTTTTATTTTTATAGTCTTCCACATCTTTTAAATCTACTCTGATTTTTTTTCCAACTTTATATCCGTTTAATTCACCTCTTTTAATCAACTCGTAAACTGTATTTTTAGTTATTTTTAGCATTTGAGCAACTTCCTGAGGAGTTAGGGCTGTGTTATTTTCTATCATAATATATCTCCTTTCGTAAAGATATGATAATATATTGCAAAACTGTAGGCTATTAGTCTGTATAATAATTTTAACAATAATTTTAATACATATTTACTAAAAATACAAATTAATAAGCAAATTTTTATTCAATTATTTTTTAAAATATAGAAATATTAAAAATAATAATTGCTGAAAAAATATATTTTAAATTTTTTTAAAATAATAAAAAATGACTAAAGTATATATAAAAGAATCAAAAATAAAAATAAATAGCTATTATTTACATAACATAATATAATACTATATAATATAACATTATATGAATTTATACAATTATAAAATATATTATAACCATATAAAAAGAAGTATAATCAGATTTAATGTTAATGTGATAATTTGAGGAAAACCTTTTGATAAGGTTATCATTTTAACTATACAGATATTGATAAATTAATAATTATACTGTTGATTTTTTAAAGAACTTGTGATATATTTTGATATAATTATTAAACACATAAAAAAAGTAAACTTAAATTAATGAATTTTGATTTTAAAAAATTGCATTTTGCACTTTAAAATTTATTTGGTAAAGGAGAATGAAAAATGAGACAAATAGCTATTTATGGAAAAGGTGGAATTGGAAAATCTACAACTACACAAAATCTTACTGCAGGACTAGCTGAAATGAAAAAGAGAATAATGGTAGTAGGTTGTGATCCAAAAGCGGATTCTACAAGATTACTTTTAGGTGGTATGGCACAGAGAACAGTTTTAGATACATTAAGAGAAGAAGGAGAGGATGTAGATTTAGATGAAATAATGAAAATAGGATATGGAGATGTAAAATGTGTTGAGTCAGGTGGTCCAGAACCTGGAGTTGGATGTGCAGGAAGGGGTATCATAACTTCAATTAATATGCTTGAACAATTAGGTGCTTATGAAGATGAATTAGATTATGTTTTCTATGATGTATTAGGTGACGTTGTATGTGGTGGATTTGCAATGCCTATACGTGAAGGTAAAGCTAAAGAAATATATATAGTTGCCAGCGGAGAGATGATGGCCATGTATGCTGCCAACAATATTTCAAAGGGCATAAGTAAATTTGCCAGTGTAGGCGGCGTAAGGTTAGGTGGTGTTATATGCAACAGCAGAAAGGTTGCAAATGAAAAGGAACTTCTGGAGGCTTTTGCAAAAGAACTTGGAACTCAACTTATTTATTTTGTACCCCGCAGCCATGATGTTCAAAGGGCAGAAATAAATAAACAAACCGTTATACAGTTCAGTCCTGAAGTTGAACAAGCAGACGAATACAGGGCACTGGCTAAGGCCATAGACGGAAATGACATGTTTGTAGTACCAAAACCAATGGCACAGGATAGACTGGAATCAATACTGATGGAACATGGGCTATTAGACTGATGAAAATGCAAAAAATATATAGAAAAATAAAAATACACAGTAGTATAAAATTAAGAGAGTATACCTCTTAGGTTCAGCTAAAATTCCAAGAGATATACCTAAACAAGTTAGAATCGGACAAATTCTAACCGAATGTATTATACCATAAAAGAGGAGTGAATTCAATATGTTATTAGTAAAAGCTATTATTAGGCCAGAAAAGGCAGCGGCTGTTCTTTCAGAATTATCTGATGCAGGGTTTCCGGCAGTTACTAAATTTGATGTAGTAGGTAGAGGTAAGCAAAGGGGGGTAAAAGTAGGAGAAATATTTTATGATGAAATACCAAAACAAATGCTTTTAATAGCAATAAAGGATGAAGATAAGGATGATATTATAAAAATAATTACAAGAACCGCAAAAACTGGTGAAAAAGGTGCCTTTGGAGATGGAAAAATATTTGTAACTCCGGTGGAAGAAGCATATACCATAAGCTCAGGAACAAATCAATTATAGGGGGGACCGTAAAATGAAAGAAATTATGGCTATTATTCGAATGAATATGGTTGGCGAAACAAAGAAAGTTCTTGCGGAAAGCGGGTTTCCATCTATAACTTGTAAGAATATTCTTGGTCGTGGTAAGAAAAAGGTTAATTTTTCTATGATAAGTGATTATATGACTGAAGAAGAGCTGCATCAGATTTCTGATAAAAAAACTATGGAACAGATATCTGAAAGCTATAGATTGATTTCTAAAAGACTTGTTTTGATTTTAGCTAAGGATGAGGATGTAAAAAAAATTGTAGATATTATTATTGATGTAAATCAGACAGGAAACCCGGGAGATGGAAAAATATTTGTAACCAAGGTTACAGACGTTGTCAGAATAAGAACAGGGGAAAAACAGGATGAAGCTATTTAACTTTTAGAAAGGAATGATTTTATGAAAAAGGTATTGGATCAGGTTTTAGAAGCATATCCGGCTAAAACTTTTAAAAATAGAAAAAAGCATATATTGATAAAATCCAAAGATGAATCAAATCCGGTTATACAGGCAAATGTAAGAACAGTGCCGGGAATAATGACAAATAGGGGCTGTTGTTATGCAGGCTGTAAAGGTGTTGTTCTGGGACCTATTAAAGATATGGTTCATATAACCCACGGTCCTATAGGATGTGCCTATTACAGCTGGGAAACCAGAAGAAATAAGGCCAGGACTGAAGAGGGAGGACAAAACTTTTTGGAGTATACTTTTTCCACAGACATGCAGGAAAAAGACATAGTATTTGGAGGGGTAGAAAAGCTAAAACAGGCTATAAAAGAAGCGGTGGAACTTTTTCATCCTAAGGCAATTGGAATTTATGCAACTTGTCCGGTGGGCCTTATAGGTGATGATATAAATGCAGTTGCCCAAGAAGCAACTAAACAATATGGCATACAGGTACTTGCTTTTAACTGTGAAGGTTACAAAGGGGTAAGCCAATCAGCAGGTCACCATATAGCAAATAATAATATACTGGAAAGCATTGTAGGCAGGGGAAAACCTGCAGAGCACAAAAAATTCTCTATAAATATGTTAGGTGAATATAACATAGGAGGAGATGCTTGGGAAATTGAAAGAGTACTAGAAAAAATAGGATATAACGTGGTAGGAAGATTCAGCGGAGATGGTACTCACGAGAGACTTGAACAGTCTTATGTATCTGATTTGAATCTAGTACAATGCCACAGGTCAATAAATTACATTGCGGAAATGATGGAAGTAAGATACGGAATACCATGGGTTAAAGTAAATTTCATAGGAGTAAAGTCTACTATTGAAACTCTCAGAAATATGGCAAAATTCTTTGATGATCCAGAACTTACTAAAAGAACAGAACAGGTTATAGAAGAGGAACTGGATGCAATTAGTGAGGAAATAAGTTTTTACAGGGATAAACTTCAGGGAAAAACGGCATGTCTATTTGTGGGAGGCTCCAGGGCACATCATTATCAGAAATTATTGGAAGATTTAGGTATAAAAACTATACTTGCAGGATATGAATTTGGACACCGTGATGATTATGAAGGAAGAGAGGTTATTCCAAATATAAAGCTGGATGCAGATACCAGAAATATACCAGAATTGACTGTAGAGAAAGATGAAGAAAAATACCGTATTATAATACCTCCTGAAAGATACGAAACTTTAAAACAGGAAATTCCTATGGAGTATTACGGAGGTATGATTAAGGATATGGATGAAGGCTCTATAATAGTGGATGATTTAAACCATCATGAAACAGAGCAATTTATAAAATTATTAAAACCGGATATGTTCTTTTCAGGGATAAAAGACAAATACGTTGTACAGAAAATGGGAGTAGTTTCAAAACAGCTTCATTCTTATGATTACTCGGGACCTTATGCAGGATTTAAAGGTGCAGCTGTATTTGCAAGAGATTTAACCGCAGGAGTATTTACACCGGCATGGAGCTATGTTACGCCACCATGGAGAAAAGAGCCATTACTGGAGGGAGAATTAGTAGGAGGTGAAAAGTAATGTTAGATGCAACCACAAAAAAAATATATGAAAGAAAGGCGCTTAGAATAAATCCGGCTAAAACCTGTCAGCCTATAGGAGCTATGTATGCAGCTCTTGGTATACACAATTGTATGCCTCACAGCCATGGTTCTCAAGGGTGTTGTTCATACCATAGAATGCAGCTTACAAGACATTTTAAAGATCCAATAATGGCAACCACCAGTTCATTTACAGAAGGTGCCAGTGTATTTGGAGGCGGTGCTAATTTTAAAACGGCTATGAAAAATATATTTTCAGTGTATAATCCGGATATTGTAGCAGTTCATACTACCTGTCTTTCAGAAACACTGGGAGATGATTTGGTCAGCTATATTGCAACTTCAGAAATACCTGAAGGTAAAATAGTAATTCATGCCAATACCCCAAGTTATGTAGGATCCCATATAACAGGATTTTCAAACATGGTTAAAGCTATGGTTACTTACCTTTCTAAAAATACTGGAGAGAAAAATGGAAAAATAAATATATTACCTGGTTTTGTAGGACCTGCAGATATGAGAGAGTATAAGAGAATACTTAAGCTTATGGGAATTGCATACATTATAATGCCTGATACAAGCGGAGTGGTAGATTCACCTATGACCGAAGGTTTTAAGATGTTTCCAAATGGAGGAACCAAAATTGAAGATATAAAGGATACAGGAAATTCCGACTATACTTTTGCCTTTGGAAGCTTTTCTTCACAAGATGCAGCCATAGAGCTTGAGAAAAAGTGCAAAGTACCTTTTGACACGCTGCCTATACCAATAGGAATAGATGCTGCAGATGAATTTTTGATGAAACTTGTAAAACTTACGGGAAAGGAAGTACCTTATGAAATTGAAGAAGAGAGGGGACAGCTCGTTGATTTAATGCTGGATACTCATCAATACTTTCATGGCAAAAAAATAGCTATAGCAGGGGATCCTGATACTGTAATATCATTTACTCAATTTGCCATAGCTTTAGGTATGAATCCAAGATGCGTTATTACAGGTACTCCTGGAGAGAAGTTTGAAAAAACTATAAATCAAATGCTTCAAGATGCAGGAGTACAAAATGCTAAAGTTAAGAGTCAGGGTGACTTATTTGAATTACACCAATGGATCAAAAATGAACCTGTGGATCTTATAGTTGGAAATTCCCACTTAAAACATGTTGCAAGAGCAGAAAATACTCCTCTTGTAAGATTGGGATTTCCAATACTAGATAGATATGGATACTACTATAACCCTAAAATAGGATACAAAGGCTCTATGAGGTTAATTGAACTAATGAGTGATGCTATATTAGATAGAATGGATAGAGAATCCAAAGAAGAAGATTTTGAACTTGTGTTGTAATATGAAAAATTCATTAAATTGAATTCAGGATGGAATACATCCTGAATTCAATTTAAATTAAAAACTTTTAGGAGGGGGAGCTTATGGAAAATAGGGTGGAAGTTATAGAAGATAGAAAAGAATTTGTGTGTTACAATTTCAAAAATAAAGACATGAAATTAAAGTGTGATGAAAACAGTGTATCGGGAGCGGTAAGTCAGAGGGCATGCGTGTATTGTGGTGCCAGGGTAGTTTTAAATCCTATAACAGATGCCTTTCATTTAATTCATGGTCCTATAGGATGTGCGGCCTACACCTGGGATTTAAGAGGAAGTCTAACTAGCGGCTCTGAATTGTTTAGAAATAGTTTTTCCACGGATTTAAGTGAAACAGATGTAATATTTGGGGGAGAGAAGAAACTGGTAGGAGCTATTGAAGAAATTGTAAAAGAATTTCATCCTAAAGTTATTTTTGTGTATGCCACCTGTATAGTAGGAGTTATCGGAGATGATGTAGATGCAGTCTGTAAAATGGCAGAAAAAAAATATTCCATAAGAGTAATACCTGTAAAGTCTCCGGGATTCTCCGGAAATAAATCTATGGGGTACAGAGCCGCCTGTGATGCCATAATGAAACTTATAGGAGAAAAGAAAGATGTAGAAAAAGTTAACGGAATTAACTATCTTGGCGATTTTAATCTGGCAGGAGAAGTTTGGGTAGTAACAGGTTATCTTAAAAAAATAGGTATAAACATAGTAGCTAATATCACAGGTGATGGAAAATATGATGATATAATAAAAGCTCCCCGTGCCAGGTTAAATATAGTTCAATGTGCAGGTTCCATGATGTATATGGCAAAGCAAATGGAACAAACCTATGGAATTCCCTTTATAAAAACAAGTTTTGTAGGTGTAGAGGACAGTGAAAATTCACTGCTTCAAATTGCAAGTCTTATGGGAGATAGGGAAACGGTAAAAAAAGCGGAAGCACTTATAAAACTTGAAAAGCAGAAAATAGAAAGTCATATGAACTATTACAGAAGCAGACTTTGGGGCAAAAAAGCAGCTATATACGTGGGAGGAGGCTATAAGGCCATATCTTTAATAAGGCAGTTTAGGGATTTAGGAATGGAAACTGTTATGGTAGGAACCCAGACTGGAAAACCAGAAGACTATGAAATAATTAAACAGATTACAAAAGAGGGTACTGTAATATTAGATGATGCAAACCCTTATGAACTTGAAAAATTTATGGTTGAAAAAGGTGCAGATATACTTGTAGGGGGGGTAAAAGAAAGACCTCTTGCCTATAAACTGGGAGTTGCATTTTGTGACCATAACCACGAAAGAAAGCATATACTTGCAGGATTTGAAGGGGCGGTAAACTTTGCAAAAGAAATAGATTTAACTATAAACAGCCCTGTTTGGAATTATATATAGAAGATTTTAAGGAGATGATTTAATTGAGTAATAAAAAATTAGTAAATATAGATATAAATCCATGTAAAATGTGTATGCCTATGGGAGGGGTTATGGCATTTAAGGGAATAGAAAATAACATGGTAATTTTACATGGTTCTCAAGGGTGCAGCACTTATATCAGAAGACATATGGCCACTCATTATAATGAACCTGTGGACATAGCATCTTCTGCCCTTACGGAACATGGAACAGTATATGGAGGTGCTGACAATTTAAAAAAGGGTCTTGAGAATATGATAAAAATGTATAATCCTACTACTATTGGAATACTTACCACTTGTCTTGCAGAAACCATAGGAGAGGATATAAATAGAATAGTGGAAGAATTCTGTAGAGAAAAAGTGGAAAATACAAATATAAAAGATATAAAGATAATAACAGCATCTACCCCTGGATATGGAAATACTCAGGCTCAAGGTTATTTTGTAGTTTTGAGAAAAATAGTGGAACAGGTGTGTGAAGAATCTGAAAAAACAGGGAAATTAAATATTATATGTGCCAATTTAAATCCGGGAGATGTGAGAAATATAAAGAAAATACTGGATGATTTTAAGATAGCATATACTATTTTACCTGATGTATCTAATACCTTGGATTCCTCTCACAATGAAAAATACAGGAGAATACCTCAGGGAGGAACTAAAATAGAAGATATAAAGAAAATGTCAGGAGCTATAGCTACCATTGAAATGGGTGTTACAATACCGGAGGAAAATTCGCCTGGAGTTTATCTAAAGGATAAATTTAAAGTACCTCTTTACAAATGCGGCATACCTATAGGTATCAAAAATACAAATGAATTTATTTCTCTTGTATCAAAAATTACAGGAGCAGCTGTACCTGATGAATATATAATTCAAAAGGGAAGATATTTAGATGCAATGATAGATAATCATAAATATACTGGAGAGGCAAGGGTGATATTATATGGAGAACCGGAACTTGTACTTGCCACTGCAAGGCTTTGTGTGGAAAATGGGATATTAGTGAAGCTGGCAGGCACAGGATCTAAAAGTGTTATTTTAAGAGAAAAGCTTAAGGAAGAGTTAAAAGTACAAAAAGAAGACTCTATAGTACTTGATGATACTGATTTTGAAACAATGGAAAGCTATGCTAAAAGATTTAATATCAATTTAATCATAGGTAATTCCGATGGAAGGAGAATGGCTAAAAGGCTGGGAGTTAAAATGATAAGAATAGGTTTTCCGGTTCATGATAGAGTGGGAGCGCAGAGGCAGGTAATAACCGGATATAATGGTTCTTCATTTTTAATAGACGGGGTGGCAAATACCATGCTGGAAATAACCCAAAGTACTTACAGGGAAAAAGCCTACAATGACTACTATCTTCCAATCTTAGAAATGGAGAAAGATGTAATGCCTAAAGATTATGCAAAATCAAATAAGGATAAAAATTGTACACACCCTTGTTTTGGAGACAATGCCCATAAATTTGCCAGGATGCACATACCCGTAGCTCCTAAATGTAATATAAGCTGTAATTACTGCAGCAGAAAATATGATTGTGCCAATGAAAGCAGGCCGGGGGTTACAAGTAGTGTTTTAGTTCCTAAAGAGGCACTTGAAAAATTCAAACTGGTTAAAAGTAAAATAGAAAATCTAACAGTTATAGGTATAGCAGGTCCTGGAGATGCCCTGGCTAATTTTCCACAGGTAAAACAATCTCTAGAGCTTATAAGAGAAGAGGATCCAAAAATCACCTTTTGCCTGTCTACAAACGGTCTTATGCTTCCTTTTTATGCAAATCAGTTAGTAGAACTTGGGGTATCACATGTTACTGTAACTATAAATGCAGTAGATAAAAAAATAGGAGCCAAGATATATAGGGAAGTGAATTACCTGGGACATAAGTATACTGGTGAAGAGGGAGCTGAAATACTTTTAAATAATCAACTTGCAGGGCTTAGATATTTGTGTGAAAAAGGGGTAGTATGTAAAGTCAATATAGTTATGTTAAAAGGAATAAATGATAAGCACATAAAAGAAGTTGTAAAAAAGGTTAAAGAGTGCGGGGCATATATGACAAATATAATGCAGATGATACCAGTTCAGGGAAGCAAATTTCAGCACCTACCTTTGGTTTCAAATGTAGAATTAAATGAAATGAGAAAAGAATGTGAACCAAATATTAAGCAAATGTATCACTGCAGACAGTGCAGGGCAGATGCCATAGGAACCCTGGCAGAAGATTGCTCTATAGATTTTAGAACTCCTGTGGGATGTTCCGGCAAGTGTTCTGGTAAAGATGATATGCATAAGGAAATGTCAAATAATAAAAAATATAAATTTGCTGTTTCTTCTAAATCCGGTATTAATATAGATCAGCATTTTGGGCATGCTACTGAATTTTATATATACTCCTATGATTCTGGAACCATAAGGCTCCTGGAGAAAAGAGATGTTAATAAATACTGCAGCGGAATTGAGGAATGTGATGAGCATGAGGATAAAATATCCAAAATAATTAAAACCATAGGAGACTGCAGTGGGGTGCTTGTACTTAGAATAGGACTTGATCCAAGAGAAAAGCTTGAGGCAAAGGGATTGAAAGTTATGGAAATGTATGAACTTATAAATAAAGGTATTATTCGCGCAGTACAGGAACTTGAAAAGCAGGAGGATGAACTTAAAGTATGATTTTACATCAAGTGATTTTCGTTGTAAACTGTAAAAAAGCCTTTTTCCTTACCCCAGGAAAAAGGCTTTTTAAAATTACTCTTCTAAATAAATGTGGGTGGCATGAGCAGTCACTTTGTTTCATATGAGACATATATACTGCTAAAGGGTTTTATGTATTAGTTATATCAGCTGAAAGAGGTCATGTAAATTTCAAGGAAATGAAATTGGGTATAACACATAGACTTATTTACACAAATTTATGTGTTGTTCAGAAATCATTAAATTTTCCTTCTTTTTAGGAGGATTTATTTGTTTTTTTGGAGAAGTATTAATCTAATATATATTACACAAATGTAAAAAACTATGAAGAAAGTTTAGGAGGGATAGGATGAAACGAATATCATTTAAGCGACCAACCAATCATTATGATGAAAGAATTAAGCAAATAGATGAAAAAATTTGTGAATTGATAAAACAACGCAAGGAAATTTCAAACAATAACCCAGGTTATCCTCCTCTTGAATACATCTCTAACTGGGCAGAAAAATATGATTTATACGATGAACTATTAAAATCAATATTTGCTTCATTATGGAATGATAAAATATACAGAGTTTTAATTGAACCAAAAGAATTTCAGGGAAATTTACCAGTATTAAAGTCACTTGAAATGGATAATAGGCTTTTTTCTGTAATTTCTATCTGTCAATATTCTAACTCCAGTATTGTGAATTTCAATATAGATTGGAATAACACAAGTGATTCACTAGAACGTCAGTCACGGCATACTCATTTTGAATTATCTATAAGCGAAAAATATGATTGTCGAATGCTGAGTGGGACAGGTGGAGATGGGCATTTTCACTATAACTTTATTGTATCACCACCATTACCAAACGATATTTCGGGAATTAGATTAGTTTTTAAAGAGTATACTCCACCATTTATGGATATACCTATAGGTGAAGATGTTATAATAAAGCTGTAATATAATTTTATACCATTGTGTAGGTTAAATATTGAGTAAAATAAAAGGAAAAGGTGTTTTATGAATAAAGCTGGAAAAAAACGTTCTGTAAAAGCGGGGTTGCCTCCAGGAACTCTCATGCACATTGGAGAAAAAAAGAAAAAGGCAATTGAAATAAAATTATACAGTTACAATGAAAATAGTTTTGATGAAAAAGTAATTGATTTAAACAATGTAAGCCAGCTGCATGTGGATAAATCTTTTGTAAATTGGATTAGTGTAGAAGGGCTTCATGATGTGAATATTATTCAAAAAATTGGTAGCCATTTTAATATTCACCTTTTGGTATTAGAAGATATTTTAAATACTAGGCAACGTCCTAAAATAGAAAACTATGATACATATACTTATATTGTTGGAAAAACATTGTTTTATGATAGTAAGCTGAATGAATTTAATATTGAACAAGAGAGCTTAATACTTGGTGAAAGCTATGTGATTTCTTTTAGTGAAAAGAAGCCAGAAATATATAATGCTGTATGTGAGAGAATTCGCCAAGGAGTAGGAAGGATTAGAAAAATGGGCTCAGATTATTTGGCTTATAGTTTGCTTGATGTAATTGTTGATAACTATTTTGTTGTGCTAGAAGAATTAAGTGAAAAGATTGAAGATACAGAAGATGAGTTGGTAACAAATCCTTCGAAAGATACATTAAAAGTTATTCATAAATTGAAAAGACAAATTTTATATCTTCATAAATCAATATGGCCATTACGGGAGGTAATTAGTTTTCTAACTCGAAGTGAAACGCCATTAATAACGGAATCTCTGAGTGTATACATAAGAGACTTATATGATCATGTAATTCAAGTAATGGATACTACTGAGACTTTACGCGATATATTATCTAGTATGTTGGATATGTACCTTTCTAGTGTAAGCAATAAAATGAATGAGATAATGAAAGTTTTAACGATTATATCTACTGTTTTTATACCATTATCATTTATTGTGGGATTATACGGCATGAATCTTAAAGATATGCCAGAATATAATTGGCCATGGATGTATCCAGTACTATGGGCAATCATGCTTTCTATTGCTGCTTTAATGCTTATTTTCTTTAAAAAGAAAAAGTGGTTATAAATATAATATTATGGAAAAACACAATAAAATGAATAGATTTGTAATGAGACGCAGAACACCGCAAATTCATTTTGATATGCGGTGTTTTTATAAATCGTTCACTTTATTTAGAAAGACTTTTATCCAATAGATTAGATAACAAATAAAAGTTTTCTATCATAGTTCTTCTTTGTTCTTGTGACATATTAGTTAAACATTGTTTACTAGTATTATTCTGGATTATCTGAAGTAATTGCTATTAGTCTTGCAGCGAAAGCACCAATATTGCCCGTAATAACAGCTCCACCAACTGTTACCGTTACAGCATAAGTGCAGCATTCATTTAAACATTGGTTACAATCACATACAAAAAATGTGAACATAGTAGCAAAAGGAGCTGCTGCTACTTGTGTTAATGCAAAAGAAAATTGTCCCCCAATAGGTATGGGTTGTTGATTATCACAGAGTTTCAATACTTGAAAATTTAAAGTTCCTATAAAAGGTGCAGTAGGTGCGGTAGGTGTTACAATTATATTACTTGTAAATTCAAGTTTTGTACATGGATTACAAAATTTAGAGGTATCTACAGTGATAGTAGTAATGGTAGCGGTAGTTCCACCTGGGGTAGTATCAGGTAGTACTACTTGACCAGGTTCTCCACATTTTGAAGTAACTAGGTATGGTTCATCGATTTCACAATTATGTCTATAATCATTATTTAAATTAACATCTGATATTGAATTCATATATTGTTTCCCCCTATTTATTATAGAGAATTTTAATAATACAATTTAATAGCACTGTGAATTTTTAAGAATAAATTAGTTATTAGAATATCCTCATAATATATGATATTAAATAAATGGATAGATGTGATATTATCCCTTATGAATGTTTTTTCACGAATATGTGTCAAGTGTGCAAAATGCAAGTGCATTTTGGTGTTAGATGAAACAATATATGAGCCTTGGCATGTAGAAATATTAACTGATAGTTGTGCGTTTTTCCTAAGCGAATTTTGTCAAGAAAAAAATATTGACTATATACTAGGTTATATGTATTATTATGTAATAAAATTAAATGGGGGGATTAACTTGAAAAATATTAAAAAAATGATGGCGTTAATTCTTGGAATGATGATGTCTTTTTTGCTATTTACTGGATGTTCAAAGGATGGTACAACTCTATATAATGCAATTAATAAAACCCAGAAAATAAAATCTTCAGAAGTACTATCTGATATTACATTAAATGTTTCTACCGATAATTTATCCAAGCAGGAGCAACAGGCAATGCAAACAATACTGCCGCTAGTTAATGCTTCTAAACTTAGCATAGTGACATATACAAATCAAGATAAAGACAATACAGTATGTCAGACTAAGAGTGATATTAGAGTTACAGGACCTACGCCCCTTGATATGAGTCTTTGGGTAAATATGGACACTACTAAAGATAAGCCAGTAGTAAATGAAATATTTAGGATGCCGGATATTCTTACTAAGCAATTACCAGGTCAATTTAAAGGCAAAGATTACATGGTTATGGACTATAATGATATGGGGGGTGTTCAAGGATCACCTCAAATTGACTATGCAAAGCTTGCAGAGTTCAGTAAAGAATTTCAGCCTAAACTTCTTCAATTTATGGACGATTATGCCAGGCAGTTTAATCCTAACTTTAATATTGTAAGCAAAATAGGCACTAGAAATACAAATGATTCAACTATTACTCAACCAGTAAGTATATATGAAGTGAAGTTAGATGATAAGACATTTAAGGACTTGATACATTATACTCTTAACAATTTTGCTGAAAATAAAGAGGCAATGACATTCTTAAAAGATTATATGACTAATCTTAATTCCATTATGGGATTGCCGCAAAATCAGGAAAATCTTAATGAAACTTTTGATCAAATGCCTCAGATGGTTAAGCAACTAAATGAGGAGTTAGCTGCAGTAGATAATATAAAGATTATTGGTGATAAGGGTATTACAATTCAATATGCTGTAAGTCATGATGGATATATTGTAAGTGAAACTGGAAATGCAGAATTTGTTATTAATCTACCTGAGTTAAATAAATTAAGTCAGAGCGATGTATCCTCACAGCAGCAAAATGATCAGAAGCCAACAGGAATTTATACAATTGATTTGAATTTCAATAATAAGTACTATACTATCAATGGGTACAACCCTGTAACATTTCCTGCTCTAAATGAATATAATTCATTTAATTACACCGATTTACTAAAAACAACATCAGAACAGTCAAGCAGTAAATAGTAAAATTACTATTATTTATTTTAATAGGCTTTAAAGAGGAGGAAAAACACTGTTTTTTTGAAAACAGTGTTTTTGTTGTATAAACATTATAATTCTTATATATAAGAAATTATTTCAACAAAGACAAGAGGATTAGTGTATTGAATAAAGAGTTGATATATTAAATTTATCCCCCTATATAGGGGGATAAATGATTAGGATAGTAAATCTGATATTTTTACCTCCGGATGTCTGTATTGCTTTCTTTTTGCCGTTTTGTGGGCATATTCAATTGCTTTTGTTGGACACCACTGAATACAGGCTACACAACGTTCACAGGCATCTCCCCATCTTGGTTTCTTATTCTCCATTCTGATGTTGCTTACTGGACATATCTTTTCACAGGTTCCACATCCTATACATTTTTCAGTAACATGATAATCTAGGGACATTTTTCCGTAATCCTCCATAGTCTCAATAGATACCTTAGAAAGCTTGACAAATATACTCCCTTTAGGAATACGGACAGAACTTTTTGCCCTTACTATTTTCGAAATTTTTTTTGCTGTTTTCTTTTCTCTATTTAATAATATACGTTGTATTACGGTAGGCCAGGCATTATATAAATTAATATTATTGCCGGGCATATATACTGGAAAACCTGCGTTCAGAGCTCCTCCACGCTCTGCAATGTATTGACTCAATTGAATAAAAGCCGTTCCATAAGCTGCTCCGCATGTGATTACACCGAAAATATACTGTGATTTGTCAAGATTCAGTTTTGCAATAAACCGCTTTATAATTGGGGGAACGCTGGTAAAATAGACTGGAAAAACAAAGCCGATGCGCTCATATAGCAAATCAATGGGGCTTTCCTTTATAGCTTTAGCTACGGAAACGATTTTTGTATTTCCCAGCTTATCCGCCATATCTCTAGCCACCGTGAGGCTATTTCCTGTTCCAGAAAAGTAAAATATAATATTCGCCATAATAAAAACTCCTTTCAATATAAATATCCCTATTCTTATCTATTTGATGTTTTTACAATTGTCCAATTATATATTAAAAAATTACATTTTAAGAAACAGATTTCCAAGCTCATTCATAATCTCCTTATTCACTCTTGCAACAAGGTATTTCCCTCTTTTTTCAGTAGTGATCAAATCTGCATTGGAAAGCTCCTTCAAATGATGGGAAATGGTAGGTGACCCTATCTTAAAACATTTAGTTATTTCTGATATTAAACATTCGCAATTTTCATAGTCTTTTTCTTGATATCTTGCTATCTCAAGAAAAAGTTTTAGCCGATGAGGATGAGATAAGGCCTTCATAATTTTGGAATATTTTTTGATATCTATAATGCTCACTACCTTTATAATTTGATAATTGTTGAATTAATAATAGCATACTTTCAGATATTGTCAATAACAAAAACTTTACGAAACTTTATGAAAAGGTATTGACTTGGAGTTAACTATAAGTGGTAAGGTATAAGATAAGTAGTTATATTTTTAATAAACAGTAGATTTGGTTACTATGAGATCATAGTTGTAAACAATGAAAGTCTAAAAGAATAAAAGAAAAGGAGCAAACTATGAAAGTATTATTAGTAAATGGAAGTCCCCATGAAAAAGGATGTACTTATACAGCATTAAGCGAAGTAGCAGAAACTTTAAGTCATGAGGGAATAGAGGCGGAAATATTTCAAATTGGAACAAAACCATTGGCTGGATGTATTGCCTGCAAAAGCTGTGTGAAAATGGGCCAGTGTGTATTTGATGACAAAGTCAATGAATTTCTTAAAATAGCAGGAAATTTTGATGGCTATATATTTGGTTCTCCGGTACACTATGCAGCTGCCAGCGGGGCAATTACTTCTTTTATGGATCGTGTATTTTATGCAGATTTATGTTCAAATAAACAATCATTTTATTTAAAACCTGCAGCTGCTGTGGTATCAGCTAGAAGAGCCGGAACTACATCAACTTTCGATCAGCTAAATAAATATTTTACATTAATGCAGATGCCGATTATTTCTTCACAATACTGGAATATGGTACACGGTCATACTCCAGAAGATGTAAAAAAGGACTTGGAAGGACTGCAGATTATGCGTACATTAGGTAGAAATATGGCGTTCTTCTTAAAATGTAAAGAAGCTGGAATCAAAGCAGGCATTGCTTTACCAGAAAGAGAACAAACCATATTCACAAATTTTATTCGATAAATGAGGTGCTTCTTTATGATGATTGCAGAAGTAAGTCAAAAATATAATATAACGGCTGATACATTGCGGTATTATGAGCGTATAGGTTTGATTCCACATGTTAATCGAAGTACAAGTGGAATTAGAGACTACACAGAAGAAGATTGCAATTGGGTTGAATTTATCAAATGTATGCGTAATGCTGGACTTTCCATTGAAGCATTAGTTGAGTATGTGACTATGTTTCAACAGGGGAATTCTACAATTAAGACTAGAAAACAACTTTTAATAGAACAACGCAGTCAGCTTGCTGAAAGAATTAATGAAATGCAGCAAACGCTGCAACGTTTGGATAAGAAAATTGATGGGTATGAAGAAAAAGTATTGATAAAGGAAGAACAATTGAAAAGAACGGATAACTAATTTTTCATAAATAAGTAAAAAGCAAGGAGGAAATAAATGTGAAAAAGAAAAAATTGGGATTTGGATTCATGCGCTTACCGGTAAAGAGTCAGAATGATCCATCAAGTATTGATATGGATACATTAAACCAAATGGTGGATACTTTTTTGGAAAGAGGTTTTACTTATTTTGATACGGCTTATATGTATCATGGATTTAAGAGTGAAATAGCCATAAGGGAAGCCTTAGTTAAAAGACATGACAGAGATGAATTTACCCTTGCCACAAAACTACCAACTATGTTTTTAAAAGCAAAAGAAGATCAAGAAAAAATTTTTAATGAACAGTTAGAGAAATGTGGTGTAGATTATTTTGATTACTATCTTCTTCATAACCTAGGCATAGGACATTATGAAATAGCCCAAAAATTAGATAGTTTTGAATTTATTCAGGAAAAGAAAAAACAAGGTAAAATTAGAAATATTGGTTTTTCTTATCATGATAATGCGGATTTGTTAGAGGAAATCCTCACAGCACATCCAGAGGTGGATTTTGTTCAGCTGCAGATTAATTATCTGGATTGGGACAATGAAAGTATTCAATCAAGGAAATGCTATGAAGTAGCAAGAAAACATAACAAGCCTGTTGTTGTTATGGAACCTGTCAAAGGTGGTGCGCTTGCAAAAGTGCCTGAAAAGACAGAACAATTATTTAAGGAATATCATCCTGACATGTCCATACCCTCATGGGCTATCCGTTTCGCAGCAAGCCATGAGGGAATCATGGTGGTATTAAGTGGAATGTCTGATATGGATCAATTGTTGGATAATACAGGTTATATGCAGGAGTTTAAGCCATTTGTGCAGGAAGAATATGATGTCATTAAAAAGACAGTTGGAATTATTAATGAAGCTATTGCCATTCCATGTACAGCCTGCCAATACTGTGTAGATGGTTGTCCTAAAAATATAGCTATTCCTAAATACTTTGCATTATACAATGCGGAAAATCAATCTTTAAATTCTGTCTTTTCCATACAAAGAGTATATTATGATAATTATGTAAAAACACATGGAAAAGCATCAGATTGTATCGGATGCAAACAGTGTGAGAGAAATTGTCCACAGCATATTGAGATTACAAAGTGTTTAAAGGATGTAGCTGATACGTTTGAAAAATTCTAATTTTCAATAATTGTATATTATGCTTCAATTGTGTAAATCTTCACAAGAAGTTAGGATCAAAACTAGAGTGAAAAACACTTTAGTTTTATTTTTTTTTATTTTAGAATACCACAGGTTTTACCTGTGGTTCCGGAAAGCTTATAGCTATGAGTAGGAAAAAGAAAAAC
>NZ_JBJHZX010000054.1:0-23032 GCF_045310515.1 Candidatus Clostridium eludens
TTTATATGTTAAATATAATAAATGTATTTGTAAATAAATATTAATATTAAAAATAACACTTGATTAAAAATATAAATGCTGATATAAATGCGGCTAAAAATATTTCTTTACTCAGTATAGAAAATATAATAAAAGAACAACTAAAAAGCAAATAATTTTATACAGTATTGAAGGGCAACTTAGTGTCCCTGAATCGAGTAGTACCAGTAATCCTAACTGTATTAGTATGGCAACTCTCGGTAAGCCTCAACTTAGTTGGGAAGCTCTATGCAGATACTAGTAATAGTAAGGCGTATAGAAACATATCAAATTTAAGAACGGTTTAAATACTATGGTTAGAAGCTAACATGAGATATGTTTAAGTAATAAGAGAATTATAGCGTTTCAGTATTGTACTTTTAGTTAGAAACTAACATGAGATATATTTAAGCCTAAATATTTTTGTCCACGTTGGTGGATGCTAACTTCGCATTTAACATACTTTGGAATTACCCAAGCTAAGTTAGCAGCTGAATCTTTTGCGGACTTATTAAAAAATGCGAAACCTCTATTGAATAGTAAAAATATGTAGGCATATGGACAATTTCCAAGAAAATGTGCTATTGAAAATCCTTATATTAATGTCATAGATAAAGTATAATATAAATAGGGTAATAACCTTAGAAAGCAAATAGCAATTCAACTATAGTAAGGTTTTCATGTGAAAAAGTATAATCTTAACATTGCTATACATGGAGGTAAAAGGGTGAATAAAGAGGATTTAAAAGCTATAAGAGAATTATTAAAAGAGGAATTAAAGACTACAAGAGATTTATTAAGAGATGAGTTAAAGGCAGAATTAGATCCCATTAAGTCTCAATTAAAAGAAAATACTCAAATATTAAAAGCATTAGAGCACAAAGCAGATGTACATAAAGCTGAACATGATAAAATTAATAATAATATTGCTCATGTGGAAGGCCATTTAAAAAATATAGATGGAAAGTTAGATTTAATAGAGCTTGCAGTAAAGGATACTTTAAAAGATGTTAAGGATATTCGAGAAGATTTAACAAGTGTAGAGCTGATAACAGCTAAAAACTACACTGATATAGTTAAGTTAAAATCAGTTAAATAAAATAATACATATCTTACTTTTGTAGCTGTTATCGATAGTATAGAATTATGGTTGAAAAACTTAGTGGGAATCCTGCTAGGTTTTGTTTTTTTATTGTATTGCTCTATTATTGATTGTCAGACATAAAAGGCAACTCTTTTTTTACAAAAAATTAATTCTATGTATTTCCAAAAAATGCTATAATAAATTCACCCTCTAACAAGAATATGATAAGGGAAGTATACGAAATCCTCCTAAACATATTCTGTCCATCCGTTAGGGGGGATTTTAAAAGAAAGAGGTATGTATAAATGGCAGATAAAACAATAGTTTGTAAGGACTGTGGTAAGGAATTCGTATTTACTGAAAGTGAGCAAGCTTTTTACAAAGAAAAAGGATTCGACAATGAGCCTCAGAGATGTATTGATTGTAGAAGAGCAAGAAAGCAACGAAACAATAATAGAAAAGACTTTAGAAAAAGATAATATCTTGTGCTAAATTGAGTTATAATCCTAACAAAAGCTCCAGCCTAGTTTTAAGCTGGAGCTTTTGCTTCACATAAATAGCTGACCCGCGGATAGCCAAGAAAAATTTAAAAATGATAATCTTATTATGGCGTACCTAAAATTTACAATTTAATACAATAAATAGAAATAGCCTTCAATATGTGGCAACACCCCTATCAGATTTTTTTAAAATCAAGAAGTCTTTCTCAAAACAGCACATAATAGATATACAGATAATTTTTTATTAGTGCTCTTGTAAATTGAGTGACAAATGTAAATTTGGCCTTATTGAGGCTAACGTTTTATATTAAATTATATTACTAAAATTTTAGAAGGAATATAGATGAATTTGGCAAATAAATATCCATTATACGCTTGGAACGTGTCGTGAGTATAGATGATATTTGAATACAAGGCTGTGGTTTACCCCTATACGGAGTGTGGGGGTAAACCACAGTAATAAATTTTTGCTGCATTATGACATGAAAACATCCGAAATTTTACACCCAATAAATCTGTTTTCCAGTGATGGAGTGGGCTACAGAAACATGCTTACTGTAGACAAAATATGTCACTGATCAAATAAAATTTAAATGTTTTTGATATGGTATGTGGTAATTGAGGCACACAAGGCGAAAGCCGGATATCGAGCTATTCCATAACTTAAGTCGAAATTGCAGGTCAGATGAACCTGAAGAAACTCATCTGACGCTAGAACTGCGACTCTTCATGTGAAACACGTGGCGAGTATAAAGGGGTCTGGTCTTTACAAGCAAGTTACTTATTATTTAGGAGGTAATATAATGGCAAGTTTAAAATTTCAAATTTTGAAGAGAATCGATTCTTTAAAATGTTTTGGCCAATCAAAAAAGGATGCAAAAAAAGAACAGAAACTTAATGATTTTATACTTGGAATAAAAGGAAACTCCTTAAGAGCTCCAGGTATCTATAGTAAAAGTACCTGTGACAATTACAAAAAACATAGCTTGAATTTTGCTGAGTGGGAAAGGGAAAGGCATTCTGAAAAAAAATTTAAGATACTTAATAATATTCCCAAGGAACACATTGGGGAATGGCTAAAAGAAAGCATAGACAAAGGTGAAAGTGGATATACAACAAGGCTTAAAGCTTCAGCATTAGCTAAAATTTTAGGTTGTCATACCTATGATTTTGGAGTGAAAATGCCCTCTAAACGAGGGGATAGAATGACAATAAAGCGAAGTAGACATAACGTTGATTATGATAATCATTTCTCAAACGTAAACAACAAAGATATTGAGGATTTTTGTAAAGCTACAGGACTCAGACGAAGTGAGGTAGCTCAAATTAAACCCGAACAAATAAAATATGAGGAAAAAGACAGATTGATACTTGATTTTAAATCCAAGAAAGAATATCGTGTAATGACTAAAGGTGGCAGAGGTAGAATAATTCAC
This sequence comes from Candidatus Clostridium eludens, assembly GCF_045310515.1. Taxonomy (NCBI): domain Bacteria; kingdom Bacillati; phylum Bacillota; class Clostridia; order Eubacteriales; family Clostridiaceae; genus Clostridium; species Candidatus Clostridium eludens. Next base: position 3,039 of record NZ_JBJHZX010000054.1, read on the forward strand.
CCTATAAAGCCTGGTTGGGATATTGTTTTGAAAGCTAAAGAATTAGCTGAAAAAATGGGACAAGCCACTGTGTTTCAAAAAGTTCATCATGCGATGGATGTTCACTCTTACAGAAGAGATTTTGCACAACATAAATACATGGAAGCTATACAATATTTCAAGGGAAAGCATATAGAAATACAGCAAAATTATATTTGTAGAGATGGAAGTGATAGAAGATATAATAAACAAGCACTTAGAATAGTATCTGAGAACCTTGGCCATAGTAGGTTAGACGTGGTAGTTAAGAATTACTTTTGATTATTTATTATTAGACGCGAAATAAAAACTCCAGCCTATTTTAAGCTAGAGTTTCTATTTCATCTAAGCTAATCCTTAGACAGCTAAAGGGGATTTGAAATGGGGGAACGATATTTATGGTATGTCCCAAATTCATAAATCATATACAACAAATAAAAAGCCCCGGAATCTTCCAGAACTTTTTACTGAATCTTATATGGACTTGTGTTAGAACTAACCTAAACTAAATGGATTTAAACTGAATTAAGTTCCTATCTAATACTATGCCGATCTAATCTATTTTATGAGTGGTTTTTGTATTCCGCGAATTTTGATAAAGTTCTTTCTTACAATCACGATTACATGAATGAGTGAAATGATATATTGCCATCATGGTAAGTTATTTTCACGTATCCCCAAACTCAATAATCTTTAATAGATAATTCTAGCATACTCGTATTGGAAAAATAAGTACCATTTTAGGTACTTATTTTTCTATTTGACTGGAATGGATGATTATACCCTTAATTGGTCTAACTATGGTTTTTTATATATTCCAAAAGAGCTTGACTGTGTAAATCCTTTTGTTTAAACTCTTTATTTTTATTACAGAACTCCAAGAACTCACTCCATACAACATCATTTATTCTTACCGTTTTTCTGTACTCCTTGTCATTCTCTTCTGGAAGATTTATTTTTATTCCTTGAATTATTGGTGTGACATTTATCTTATCTTTGTCATTTGAAAACCACTCTAAAATCTCCATAAGTTTGTCGTAATTTTCGGAAAGTCCTATTAAATTTTTTAAAACTTTTTTATCTGTGATGATTGTCTTATCATCGTCTCGTATAATGTCTTTTGGCACTATTGCTTTATTTTCGTCATACAATAAGCTTGTCTTATTATTGTCACTTACATACTTATTGAGACTACTGTCGTAGGATTGTCCTACCTTATTAAATCTGTCCCTTACAGTGCTTCTACCTATCCCTATGCACTTACATATTTTTGTTACCGTTCCCCCACTTGCGAGTTCTTTGTTTATATATTCAATCTGATTCTCTATGCTTAAACTATCAAATTCTCTTCTATCCAACATAATCCCTCCCGTGACAAGTGTCATACATAATAAATTCTACGTAAATTAGTAAAACCCTTTAATATTAAAGTAGTATTATAGAAAACTATTATAAACAGAAATAAAGTAAGGATTTTACCTCTTACTTTATTTCTGTTTACATTGTATTATATATAAGATTTAGTTATCTCTTTTTTTATTTATAAATCTACTTAGTGCTGTCATATCTTCATCATCAAATTTGGATATAGTTTCTTCTTTTTTAACAGTTTTGTTCACAGCTATATTTCTGGTTTTTAAATATTCCTCTATTCTTTTATCTATAATAGTTTCTAACGATTCGTTTTGATCCATCTTTTCTCTTAGAACTTCTTTTACAAAGGCAGTAAATTTTTTGCCTTTTTTCTCGCTATTTTCTATGCAAAAATCATATAAGTCTTGTTCACCATCACCAAAACTTACAGTTTTTCTTTTAATGTCAGACAAATTATTCACCCCAAACTGCTAACCCAACTTCTTTATAAGTAATAGCATTCAAGAATTGGGCATTATCTAAAACTTTAGCATTAGGATAATAAGCTTTTATGCTATTGATTAAAGGCTTAGCTCCTCCTCCAATTACTCTTATTTTTCTATTAGCAGTATCAAAATTTTGAGTTATAACATTATTTATCTCTCTTATATGAGCATCTACAGTATCTTTTAGAAATGAAACACTTTTTACTTCCTCATTTATTTCATATGTGCTTTTACCCAAAATATCTTCCATAGCCTCCGGAGGTAATCCTATATTACCAAAGTTAGAGTTAAGAGAAGTTTTCATATTTGTATAAAGAGTTAGCATTCCAAACTTAGTAGTATTGTGTTTAACTAGTTCTAGCCCATCAAATTGAGTTATATCACAGCTTCCTCCACCTATATCTATTATTAATAAATTTTGTTTTTTATACTCTTTTGGATCGCTAAAAACTACCGCTGATTCTTCAAATACCATACCATTAAGTATAGTAATAACTTTTTTTATCTTTTCAGTACCTTCATATATAGTTATTTCCTGTTCACCTAATTTATTAATTTTTTCTTCAAGTTTATCTCTAATTGGTGATTCAAATAATTCAGGCGGAAGTCCTACTACAATTTTAGCTTCAATGTTCTGCTCTGGTGTACTTTTAGCTATAGCTGTTATTAAACAAATATCATAGTCAATATTAAAATATTTATTAGTTCCTAGATTTAACGTTCCTGCTTTACTTCCAACTGTATATTTTTTACCTTTGTATTCAATCTTTATATCATCTTCATTTACACCTTTATGACCTACTACTACCCTACTTTTAAATTTGCCCATTTTATCATTTTTAGTAGTATCATTTCCAATGTCAATACCAAAGATCATTTAAATATCCTCCTTTATGCTTTTTTATGATTTATTATGATTGTATTCTATTACCATGTTATGATTTTTTATGCTTTTTGTCAATTGTTTTTATACGCACAAAAAAAGCAGCTACTCACTACGAATAGTTGCTTTTGTAATTATTTGTAACACTTTTACATATCCCACATATAATACTAGTATAAGCAAACCATAATATAAGGAGGTAACAAACATGTTACAAATGATTATAAACTTAGTAATTAAAAAATACTTAAAGCCAAAAAAGAAATTAAGTATAGAGGAAATCTCATATGAACAGAAAACTTACCCTATCTATCTTTGCGTAAGGCAAGCTTTCAATTACTGTATTAAGAATAGGTTAATGAAGAGAACTGATATATTACAATTTAAGTCTATACTTGATTCATATATCAGAAATCCTTACATCTACCAACATAAAAAATACAACAACGATGTTCATGAGATATACTCCAAATTAAAAAACTATTACATCAAACCTAAAGAGATGCATAAGCTCCTTAAGTTTGTAAACAGTTTTTTAAAAGCCAAAAATACGGCTACTCAATAAGCCTGCCATAGCTTATTGCCACTATGAGATTGAGAATTTAATATTAGCCAACCATAGCTCTTTAAACAATTCTCTTTCTCTCTTTATATCTTACATAGTAGTATAAACAATATTAAGGAGTTTTATTCATGGATATATTATTTTTCTTTGACAAATTATTAATATCAAAAATTATGTATTTAATGACACCTTATAATGTTTTCATATCAGGAACGGTGGCGTATTTGTTTGTGCATTGTTATTGCTCGGCCATCCAAAACAAGAAGAAAGGAGCAAAATAATGTTTGTAGAGTTAGGAGTTATAGGCATTTTAAAGTATGCCCATGATAAATACAAAAATCTTGATTTGTATTGCATGAAAAGGGAAATAAAAAAAATACTTCAGGATAGCAAATTAGACTATTATACAGTAATGGAAGTTAAAAGAAGCCTTCCCTGGGGATATGAAGTCGTAATCTCCTTGAACGGAAAAGGATTTACTGAATTAGAAACCGTAAAAGAAAATATTGAAACAAAACTGGGATATGAAACTCATATTGAACAAAACAATAACCTTAAGACAGCTACAATAAAAATTATAGTTTTACCTGTAACTGAAGATACGAAATTTCAACCTTATGAAACTAAGCAATACGAAATCTATTGTAGCTTAAGCCAGACAATGCAGGCATTGGTTGTCAATCTAAAAAAATTCCCACATGTTTTAGTAAGTGGCCAAACAGGGTGCGGAAAAACAGAAGAAATCAGATTGATATTGACTAACTTAATTAATAACCACAATAGCCGGGATATAAATATATTTTTCTCTGAGCTTAGTGGTATGGATGATTATAGTATTTTCCAAGAATGCAAGCAGGTAAAAGGCTATGCTAAAGATATACGAGAAAGCGAAAAACTATTTATCTATATGATGCATCTATATGCTAAAAGATTAGAGATATTTATAAGGAATGGATGTAAAAACATCTCTGAATACAATGAAAAATTCTATCAAAGAAGAATGTCCTATGATTATATTGTAATGGATGAGATGGCAGATTATTTTCCAGTAAAAACAGATGAAGATTATCAATTAAAAGAGAATGTTTATAATATGCTGCGACATGCTATACGTAAGTTTAGAAAGGTTGGTATATTTTTGATTATAGGTATTCAACGGCCAGACACAACAGTTCTTGATCCTTCCTTAAAATCCGGACTATGCACGAAGATAGGATTTTCACAAAATAATGACGCTAGTTCTCTTGTAGTAGCCGATACTAACGAATTGACAAACATAGAAAATAGGAAAGCTCTACTCATGTACGGGAATCAGAAACAATGGTTTAAGTCCCTGTATTTAGATGATAAGTTAATAAATAAATACATTAAAGACAGCATAGTAAAAGACAGGACAAAACAAAAAGATTATAATAAATTTTTAGTTGAAAAAGAAGTTCCTAAAGAACCTAATAAAAATAAAGAAATAACTAAAGTAAGCGAAGTGGCAAGTACCTCAGACGAAAATCAAAAAGTTATTCCATATAAAGTGAGGTTAAAGAATAATGCTATCAAAAAAGGATAAAGAAATATTAAGATTTATTGAAACTCATAAGTCAATAACAATTAATCAGTGTGCCAAATGTATATTTACAGGTAATAAATACGCAAAGGATCAAGCCAGAAGACAACTCAGGCAGCTTTACAAAGAAAAGTTTATTCAAAGATACCAGGGAAGCCGAAGTTCACAGGTTGTTTATTACACAATTGAACGATTAGGGATACATGATTTAAAACTTATAGATGTTTATTCTGAGTTTATGTCCTTAGGAGCTACTATAGAATCTTCTCAAAAAGAATATATAGTTTATACAGACACGGCAAAAAAGAGCTATCGAAAAATAGATGCAGTTTTTGAAATTAATTATAACGATTACCTTATTCCAATAATTTGTGAAATAGATTATTCTCATTATACCAGCATGAAGAAGCTTCAGGACATATACAAATCTAATCACTTCCAAGAAATATATGGCGAAAATGTTTTCCCTTTAATAATAATTGTAAGACCAGTAATTACAAAATATAAATTATTAGTAGACAATGGATTGCTGATACTGTATGTAGATTGGGAATTATCAAATTTGAAACAAGCCCTGGAATAGGTTTTTGGGGTGCGGATTACAAGGCGCTAATCGCGCCTAATTCTTTTATAATTCTTTCTATTTTACCGGAGGGCAAAAACCGCCTAAAATCAATAGTTGTAATATCTATTTTATACCTATAGGTAAGTATAAGTATAAAGTATTTAGAATGGGTATAATTTATATATATAAATTATTATCAGGAGAATCTATTATGACAAAGAAAACTCATGTTGCTGTGGGTGTTGCTGTAACATTACAAATAATTACACTTAATCCTATTGCGTCTATAGGCGTTTTGGGAGCAATTGCCCCTGATTGGGATATGATGCTAGGCATAAAACATAGAACCACCACACACAGCCTCATAGCTCTATTTATAAGTACAATAATAATTACCCTATTAAACACAAAAATAGGGTTAGTGTGGGGGCTTAATTATTCAATACATTTATTTCTAGACAGCTTCACTAAGATGGGCGTGCCTTTCCTCTACCCATTTAAAAACAATTATTATGGATTGAAATTGATCCGCACAGGACAATCAGAAGATCTGTTCATATGTCTTCTGGCTATATTTTTTATTGGCAGCACATATTTATATTAAATAAAGTGAGCTTACTCACTCTTAAAAAAGATGAAATAAGCTCACTTTATTGATTTTAGATATGCAACATCATAAGTATTTTGTATAGTAACTTTTTCTACTTTCTCAAATTTTTCTTTAAGCTCCTTAGTGTCTTTTGAAATATCTTTTACTGCAAGCTCTATTACATCCACCTTTTCACTTAGAGGCTTAACGATGTCTCTATGTGCTTTTTCATTCTGCTGCATATGAGACTTTTGTACTTCGGCCATAGTCTTTATATCTGATTGCACACCCTCAAGAGTTATAGAGTTTTTCTTAACTTCACTTTCAAGACTGTCAAATTTTTGGTCAAGACCATCAAGTCTCTTACTGTGAGACTGCACCTCTGAATAAATTTTTTCTAACAAGTCAAACATTTTATTTTCATCCATATCAATTCTCCTATACATGAGTTTAATCTTAATAATAATTATATCATTTCTAAGAGGATTGTGAACAAAAAAGCATGACTAATTACTGGTCATGCTTTACTTAAAATAAATAAATTTTTGGTACTGCGTAGCAACAAAATTTATTGATGTGATGTTAGTTTACACCCCAATTATGTACATTGTATTTATATTAGCAAAACATTCTGTAAATAAGCTGTTACAAAAAAATGAATACGACTAAAACTAGCCATACTCACTTTTTATTTGGATAACTGGGTTTCTGATACAGATATATTTTACAAGAAAATTATGTATATTGTGTTTACAATAGTAAAACATTTAGTAAATAAGTTATTTTGTTATACAGAAAGAGAGCATGACTAAAATTAATCATGCTCTCTTTTGTTTAGAATATATGATTACCTAATATACATATATCTTAAAAGAAAATTATGTATATTATATTTACATTAGTAAAACATTCCGTAAATAAGCTATTATTAACTTCTTATTGCAAAATATTCTAGCTTAGTATAGAATTAAAATCATAAACAAGTAAATAAGTTCGGTTTATATAAAAACAAAAAAGCAAAAACCGTAAAATCCTCGGTCTGGAAAACTAAGATTTTACGGTTCCCAAAAAGCTTTTAAACTTTCGTTTTTAATTGTTATAGGGTTATTATAATACATAGTTCAAGTATAGTCAATAACCTTATAACGAGAAACAAAAGTTGAAGCTTCCTTGCTTTTAATATTAGGAGGCGTTTTTAAATGGAAAAAAATTTTATGGCAATACATAATGATATAGTAATATTAAGAATATCAAATAGGGCTTACAGAATATACAGCTTTTTAAACAGTATGTGTTTTGGTAAAAAAGATAAATGTTTTCCAAGTCAATCTTACATAGCTAAAAAACTAAGAATTTGTGTAAGAACAATTCAAAGAGGGCTTAAGGAGTTAGTCCAAGCTGGACTAATAAAAGTTAAACGTAGAGGCTCTATGAGCAATGTGTATTACATATTAGATAAAGTAGTTTTAAACAGTAAATTGAAAAACAAAGACAATTCAAATGAAAACAATTCAAAAGGCAAAAGTAAAATAGGCTCATTTGATAACTTCAAACCAAGAGAATATGATTTCAATGATTTAGAGAAAAAGCTGTTAGGATGGGATGACGAAGAAGATTTAAAGGAATAAATTGAAATCCCTTATACCATCACATGGCAAATGATATAAGGGCATCATATATATGTAAAATCATGAATAAAGTTTAACTATTTAAATATAAAGTATTTCTAAAAAAATAGCAATATCAAAGGCGTATTAAAGTCGCCTTTTTTTAGTTTTCATAAATTTGTAAATTTATTTTAATTGTTTTTAAATACAATTTATGGTTAAAAATGTATTTAAATCGAGTTTAAAATGCTATAAAATTAGTCTTAATTTTATAATACGACACTTATAGTCGCTTTTAATATGTAAGTTTTGTCTGCTTTCGTTACGACAACTAAGCCATAAAATTAAATACAATAAAAAGTAGCTATTTCAAAGCTTCAGAATAGGTTTTTAAGACAGGAATAAATACAACTTAATAAATATAACTTATTATATGCATGTAGGGGGAATTCATTGAATTGATATTTGTAAAACTTGCTGGAGATTTTTGGGCCAGGTTTTATTTTTATTTTTGCAAAGTCAAGCAGGGACTTTAAATATTTTGTAGAAAATAACTATAGTAGGAGGTGTATTATAAATTTATGAAAAATTTTAACATAACACAAATATCTATAGTTATTCAAGTTGACATCGGAAATATAAGCGAATTGAGGAAAAAAGCTTTTGACGAGCTATTAATTGCTAACAAAGAATTTAACACTAGCATATTATCGCCAATCGGGATAGTATATATAAAAAACAGTAATAATACTAACCTTATCATTACTTCTAATAAAATTACCTATATTACTCGAAGTTCAACTTTGGATGAAGAATTTCTCATAATCTTAAGAAAAATTTATGAAAAATTGATTTTACCGCAAGAAATAGTACTGTCATTCAATATACAAGCGACAAGTGACGCTGAAAATTCAATACAGATATCTAAAGATATATTTAATTCTAAATTTAATAATGTATTAGGGAATTTTAATGATGTATCAGCCGTTGGTTATAGGTTCTTTATTAACAATAATGAAATGCAATGTGATATCAAGTTAGAACCTTTTCTGAACAATGATTCTAAATATATATATCAAATTTCAGGAGTTCTAAAAAATATTATAAAAATCGATGATATAAAACCTAAAATAGATAATCAAGTTGAAAGCTTTAAAAGTTATATAGAATCAATTATGCAACAAATGAGTCGATAATAAGTCGAGAAAAGATTTATTATAATTAGGAGTATGATGATGGAATATGAATCAATAGGAACAAAATCACAAGCACATGTTAATGATCTTGTTAAGAAAATTTTAGAGAATATCTCAGGACCTAATAGCTTAAAAGAATCTGGAGAGTTTATCGACCTGAATTCTAGTATGTTCCCTCTAAAAAATAAACATTTATCTATAAATAATATATTAATAGATATTTTGAACTCGAACGAAATAGATGATATTGAAAAGTTGGCATTTTTAAGTAAATTTTTTAAACAGGTTGAGAGCATTAACTTTAATGCTACTAGCTTTAATTATAATATCATAGATAAGAAAACAGATCCCTATAATCAACTTGAAAATAACATACGTGCTGATATAGAAAAAACTTTTTTGGATAACATAAATAGACAGGTTGAATATATTTCATTTAGAGATTACTTATCTCTGGGTGACGCTAATAAAGAAAAAGAAAGTTCAGGTGATAAATCGGAGGATATTAATATGGATGATAATAGATTGATTGAAAAATACATAGATTCTGCAAATCAAAATATGCGAGATATGGAAAAACGATTAACGGAAGATAGACATGAAAGCGAGAGACGAATCGAAGAACAAAGAAAACTCTCCGAGGAACGAATGGAAAAAAGGTATAGCGAAATACTTGAAAATACAAAGCTATCTGAGGAACGAATGGAAAAAAGATTTAACGAATCTATGGAAGCTATAAAATACCAGAATGAGAAGATTGATAAACTGGGTGATAAAATTAATAGCAATGCTAAAGAATTAAGAAATATTAGTGTTACTACTATATGGTCAATGATCGGTATAGTAGTAGCTATAGCAGGGCTTGTGATAGTCACAATTTTAACTATTAAACAAATAAAACCTTAATTATTTGTTAAGTAATTAAGGTTTTATTAATTATGATAGAAACAAATGAAAAATACATTAAAGTATTCTTATGGTATTAACTATTATACCCAATTAACCATAGTCTATTTACTTTCTAACGTTATAATAAAACAATAAGTCAAAAACCCCTGCATCACATACAAAAATGATACAGGGGTTTTCTTTTGTGTTAAAAATAAAAAATTCATAAAGCACTTATATTATATGAGATTTCCCAAAGATAATCCAAACAAATATTGTGAATTAAATGTTTATAGTAAAACCAAAACCCCTTGTATCATTATATAGGAAATGATACAGGGGTCACATATGGTTTAGGTAAAAGAATACTATAAAGCAATTACATTATACAAAACTTTTCAAAAACAATCTAAACAAATATTGTAAATGGATTGATAGTATTTTAAATTAATTGTATAATATTGGAATAAGGGGTAGTTATGGAAAATAATATGATAATACTATCAGATTCTAAACCGAATAATTATAAAACTAAAGATGTTGCGGAAATGCTGAATACCAGTACTCAAACAATTAGAAATTATTGTGCCACATTTAAAAGTGTTTTAGATACTAGTCATAAAAATGGCCAACATAGGAATTTCATAATGGAAGATATTGATAAACTTAAATTAATTAGATATCTTCTAAAAGAAAAACAAATGACAGCTAACCAGGTAATTAAATATTTCGAAAACCCTGAGAGTAATAATTATGATATTAGTGATGTTAGCTTTAAATTATTAGTACAAGCTCTATCTGATGAGATGCTTCCTAAAATAGAAAATATTATTGCTAAAAATCTTCAATTTCAGACTGATGATATTAAAGGCACTGTTACTAGTAATTCCACTGATATAAATAGCAATATAATTGAATTATTATCTGATGAAGAAGAGCTTAGAACTACTATAAACCAAATCAGAGATGAACAAACTCAGTATATCAGTAGGGTTGAGAAAAGGAAGGCTGAGAAGAGGAAAAGGCTGCAGAAATTCCAGTTTTGGAGGCTATTAGTACCTGGGCAGCATAAAACACAGGAGGGGGCAAAATAAAAGCAAATCCCTTATATCAAATGAGCGAATGATATAAGGGATTTATGTATGATATGGCGAGAAATTTATTAGCCAATTATATTATAGTTAGTTTGTGAAAAATAGCAATGAAAATGCTGGTAATTGTATATTTATGGTAAAAACAAAATCCCTTGTACCATTTAGAACTGGTACAAGGGATAGAAACGAGAGTATTATAAAACATATACATATTAACATTATATAAGGTTTTTCAAAGATAAGCTAAACAAATATTGGAAATCGTGTTCAGTAAAATTAAAACCCCTCGTACTATTTTAGGGATAGTACAAGGGATATGTGAAAAAGGTAAAAAATTTATTCATTACCAGCATATCAGATTTTCGAGGACGAGCCAATGCAAACAATCTGGAACGTTTTGAATATAATTGAAATTCCCTCACCATTGTGGGGAAAATGGTGCAGGGGAGCTACCAAGATAGATATAAAATTGTTGTATAATATATATATATTGAGAAATAGTAAAATATTACAAATATATTAATTATTTACATATGCATATGTATCTTCTTCTACTACTCTAAAATAAACATCTTTGAGCATAACCACGGAAGCCACATCCTTTCTAAGATAACCCCATTTGAATTTTAACAGTTGCCATTGTATCATCAAGGTAATTCTTAAATTTTTTTCTTAACATATTGTCTACTTCTGTTGCTATATCTTGTGAATTTTTACCTGCACCATTTATATTTATTTGGAATACCGGGTTGCTTTGCACAGTTATTCTGTTATTGGTAGCATTATAAGGAGTTTGAGGAGCAACGTTTATTTGATTATTCGGGGTTACTGATTCGCCGCCTTTCATCCAAACAAGTTCTGGACCTTTTTCTCCCACCAGATGTACACCTGGAGTTGCATTACTTGTTCCTCCTGCATATCCTACATAACTTCCGCCTCGTGCCAGTGCTCTAACTCCGGGGACATTTGCTATACTTCCATAAGTTGCATTCATATATCGAATTGCTGCTACTGCATTATCAATAGGATTCCATATATCATTCATGCCAGGCAATGCATATCTCATATTATCATCTATTAATTGCATTAATCCTTTACTTGGATGGCCTTCTTTAGCGTTTATATCCCACAAGTTTATGGATTTTGGATCTCCACCTGATTCATGCATTGCTATTTGTTCTAAAGCTGGCAAATAAGCCATTGGTGTTCCTGTTAATGCCATTGCTGTAGTTAACCAACTAACTAAATTTCCACTTACTGCTCCACCCATACTACCACTAGCAGCACTCGTCATACTTCCAATCCAGCTTTGTACAAAGTTTCCCATATCTTTAGAAGTCATACCATTTACAAGACCTTGTAATAAATTCGTACCCATACTGTACATAACCGTTGAAGGTGAATGTATTCCAAAACCTGATCTAAAAGTATCTATAACTTTATTTGTAAGTGTTTGTACTACAGATGTTAGATTACCTTCGCTAGCCTGTACTCCTTGGGTGAGATTATTTACCATTCCAGTTCCATATGTAAGTCCTGATTGTGAAAGGGTATACATTATGTTTTTATTGTCTGTTGAAACTTTAGTTGTTGCAGTTGTGGTTAAAGCTTCATTTCCTAATAATGCTGCGGAAAAGTTTTTAACACTGTTCTGTCCATATAAAATATGTTGGTTCACATAGTCTGTAATTAGCTTTTGATTATCTGCAATTACTTTTTTAGTTGAGTTATTAAGTTGTGTTCCTGTGTTTAAAGTTCCTGATCCCATTTGAGCATAGCTAGTACTTAGCATTTGTGCTGTTTGGGGAGCTGGAATAATTTGCGAACCTCCGGGTAGATTTACGAGTTCAGGACCTCTTTCACCTACGATTACAGAACCTCCAGCAAAATTGTTGTCACCTGCAGCTTTCATAGGAATGCCTGTTTTCCAATTAACGTTATCTATGGTAGTCCCTTTTCCAGTGTTTGAAGGAGTAAATAGTTTTATAGTTCCTGAAATCGGATGAGCAAAGAAGTTTTCTAACTCTTTCCACCACCGTTCTATATCGTCTATTACAGCTTTTGTCGTGTTTTTTATTCCTCCCCACACAGCATCCCACGCTTTCCCTAAACTACCATACTTTTCGATTAAGTATGATGCTCCAGCTGCTAAACCTGATATTGCTAAGGCTACAATAATTCCCACTGGACCTGCTCCTAGCTTCATTGCTAATTGTATAGCTTTAATTCCAGTTGCGGTTCCTATAAGTAAAGCTCCTAGTCCTGTATTTCCTTTTTTTAATTCTACAAAGCCTTCTGCTGCTATTCCTATAACTCCGCCAGTAAGAATTCCTTTGCCTCCCATAACGCTTATTGCAGATACTCCGGCTGCAGTCCCCAAAAGTAGAGCACCTAAACCGGTGTTTCCTTGTTTCAATGCAAGAAATCCTCTCGACGCCAAGGATGCTGCGGCTGCAATCCCAAGAACAGGACCACTGAACTTTCCTAAACTACCCAAAGTTTTTATTATTTCTGTTGCAGCAGAAGCTGTTTTTAAGACAGCAAATGCACTTGCTATTCCTAGTATGGTTGAAGATATACTACCCCAGTTTTGTTTTATTCCACCTCCAAACCTAATAGCAGTATCTAGTACCTTTCCTATTTCAGATGAGACAGCAGGCATATTTTTATTTACAGATACTACAAATTCCTTTAGAGAATAACCTAGTTCCGTCTTGTCTATATTTGTTATAAAAGCATTTTCAACATTTGATTTTAGCTTTCTAAACGCACCTGCTAAAGTATCATTCATGGTTATAACCATATTTTGAGCAGCATTATTACTATTTTTTAAAGAGTTGGTTAAATCATCTATTTGCTTAGGTGCTGTTCCAAAAATCGCAGCTGTTCCTGGCAGAGCTTCTTTTCCAAAAATTATGGATAAGGCCGAGTTTTTTTCAGGTGCAGTAGTAAGTCCATGACTTTCAAATGCACTAGATAAATCCCTTACTATGCTTCCAAAATCTTTCATCTTATGTGTAGTGGGGTCTATTGCACTAAATCCTAGTTCATGGATCAATTCTGCTCCCTTACCTACCGGAGCGATTAATCTTTCAATCATAATTTTTAGGTCTGTTCCAGCTTGGCTACCCATGATTCCTTTATCTGCTAATGCTCCAATTGCAGCAACAGTATTTTCTAGGGAAATTCCCACTTCTCCAGCTACAGGAGATACATTTTTTAATGCTTGTGCCATATCTGGTAATGAAGCTGCTGTATCAGCTGCTGTGGCTGCATATACATTCGCAACATGAGTGGCTTGGCTCATATCTAAATTAAAATTTCTCAAGGCTGCGGATATATCTAGGGTTGCATCTTTCATTTGTATATTCCCTGCTACTGCTAAAAGCATAGAAGGTTGTATTGTATCTAATATCTGTTTAGTAGTAAGCCCATGAGAAGCAAGTTCTTCTTCACCTTGTGAGACCTCAAGAGAACTGAGGCCAAAAGCATTACTTAGTTGAATGGCCTTGTTAGATAAATCTGTCATGTCTTTATTAGTTACTTGGCCTAATGTAGCATGTACAGTTGCCATTTCTTGCTGAAATTCTGAATATGAAGTAATAGCATCTTTTATTCCTGCTGCTATACCGTATCCAACTCCAATGAAGCCAAAAGCTCCAAGTATACTTCCGATTCCGCTAGAAACTTTGTTAATCGATGAAAGTGAATCTTTTAGTTCATTGGTTTTAGTTGTAGTTTTAGTTACATTATCTGCTGCCTGATTTGCTTCATTAGCAAATTTTTCTTCATTGTCCACAGTTCCAAATATTTCTTCATTTAATTTTTGTTGCTGTGATATTAGGTCTTGTATAGATGAGCTCATGGTGGTTGTTCTGCCATTCAATTGATCCTGCAACCCTAACCTTTCATCTATTTTTGCATTGTATTCATCCGCATAGTTATTCACCAATTCTGTAAGTCTTTGTTGACGTTCTATAGAAGCATTTAATTCACTTGTATTGCCCATAGCACTTTTTAAAGAATTACTTAAATTGTCTACATTTAGGCTACTTACAACTTCATTCAATTGACTAATTGGTGGATTAATCTTTTCGAAAACATTTGGTAGAGTTCCGATTTTGTCTTCAATATTGCCTATAACACTGCCTAAAGATGTTCCAAAATTATCTACTATTCCTAGTGATTTAGCTAATCCACTATCATCTACATTATAATTAATCTCATACGTTAACTCTTGTAAAGAAGACATTCTTAACGCACCTCCTTGCTTACATTTTATTACAGTTTGAAATCATCCGCCAAAGTATGGAATACTAGGTATAACATGCTATAATGAAAATAAGGGGGGAGTTATGTTGGAAACAGAAAGATTTTATAACAGGGACTGGTTTATGTGGATTATGTTTGGCACTATATCACCAATTGGAATAATTCTAATGTGGAAAAACAAAAGATATCATATAAAATCAAGAATAATAACGTCTATTCTTTATTTATTTTATTTTTTAGTGATATCTGGAATTGTCGGGAGTAAATATTCAGGATTAAGTTTTACTTCTAAATTTATTCGATTAAGCATTTTCTTTGTTTTGATTCCATATATCATAGTACATTGGGATGAACTACAGCGAAAAATTACTCCAGTTCTAGAAAAACATCTTAATAAAAAAACTTCGTTTGTAAACAATGATAGTGTAACTACTAAGACTCGCCCCAATACTCAACCTAAGTTCATAACTAAAATATTTAAATATATTGAGAAACAAAAATTAGAGAAAGAAGCACGAGAAAAACAATTAAAGCAATTAGAAGTTCAAAGGCAAACGACTTTTTATCTATATAGGCAAGGAAAATCTTTGCCCAGAATGCGTTGTAATATAATCTTGCACAAAGGAGAAATCTGCCATTTGGCTTGTGGTGCTAAAAGATATGAGGTCAAAAATAAAAGTGTTGGGTATTCTGGTGGTTATGGTGGCGTATCTTTCCGTATAGCCAAAGGGGTTTCCATTCACACAGGTAGAAGTAGGGGACATACAATAAGAAGAGATATAAGTTATGAGTATGTAGGAACTTTATATATTACAAATAAAAGAGTAATTTTTACTGGTTCAAATAAAAATTTTTCTATAAATTTATCAAAACTTTTAGAGTACAAAATATACAGTGATGGAATTCTGTTTAATACAGATAAAATATCATATATGGTTTTAATAAATGATTCTCAGTGTGCAGGAGCTATTTTGGCTGGTACAGTAAATAATTTTTTAAGAGATGCATAAAAAGGTGTAGATTTCATTCTATACCTTTTTATATTGCTTAGATTTTATTTTTTTTATCTAACTCTTTTTCAATATTTTTTTTCATTAAATCGACAACCTTTGAAGATAGTTCTTTTAATTGAACTTCACTAAGTTCAACGTAGTTAAAACTATGAATTACATGGTTAATAAATTTCGACACTATACCTTCGAGAATATCGAGATAAACATTATAATTTTCGATTTTTTCTGTAAAGTGTTTTTCTGCTTCTTTATGTTCTTTAAATAATTTAAATTGGATTAAGTGAATTAGTTCCTCACCTAAATTTTTATATTCATCGTTGGATAAGTTAGCCTTTTCAATAATTTTATTACCGTTAGACAATGTAGTCCCTAGTCTTTGTTCTATTGCAATGCTAGCTAAATTTTGAGTATGAGAAATAATGTTATATAAATCTATACATATTCTAGCCATACATATAGGCATCTTAGAACAGTCTTCTGAAATATGTTCAATAGTTTTATCCTTTTTTAGGTCATCCATTGTATAATTTTTATTTCTCAGTTTGTCAAAATCATTACTACCAAGAATACTTGAAAAAAAGTCAATAGCTTCTATTTTATCTTCTAGTAATCTATTTATTAAATCAATTATTAGCTGAGTATTATCTCCGGCTAAGTAGTAAATTCTTATATTACCAGAATTGGCAATGGTTTGATTCAGTAAATCTAAATTATCTACTAGCTCTTGTCCTTTCGGAGTAATGTGCTCATTTTCATGCATTTCAATAGTTATGGAATTTTTAATTAAGTTATTTACGCTAACATTTAGAGCTTTAGCTATTTTATTTAATACATCAACAGGAGGAATTCTATCTCCTCTTTCATAATTGCCTATTGATTCACGGGTTATTCCGCTTTTTGCAGCAAGCTCTTTTTGGGTTAATTTTTTACTTTTCCTAATATATTTCAAATTATCACTTAATGACACGTTATCACCTCTTATAAATATAATACACTAATAGATAACAAATGAAAAGTTTTTTTATGAAAATATTTGACAAATTAACAAATGGGACATATAATAAAACTAAAAGATAACAAATGAGATATATAGGAGGTGTAAATATGTTAAATCTTAATGTCAAGAAATTATTGTTACTGCAAGCTAAAGCATGTTTAAGTACTAATGAATTGGCAAAAGAGTCAACATTACCGAGAACTACAATTACAAATATTACACATGGTAGGCGAAAAGCTACTCCAAAGACTATAGGTTTACTTGCGAAAGCTTTAAATGTGGAGATAGAGCAGATTGTCGATTGAAAAATAAACGGAGGTAATAAAATTGAACAGCTTAACGTTTGTAAAGTCAAATAACTTTGGAATTGTAAAATGTGACTTTTATAGGAATAACAATGGAGAAATTTTAATGACTAGGGAACAAATAGGAAAGGGATTAGAATATATTGAACCATCAGATGCAGTTAGAAAATTACATACAAGACATAAAAAGAGACTTGATAAATTTTCAGTGCAGGACAGATTGGCCGGTACTGATGGTAAATTTTATATGACATA
The DNA here is from genome assembly GCF_045310515.1 of Candidatus Clostridium eludens. Taxonomy (NCBI): domain Bacteria; kingdom Bacillati; phylum Bacillota; class Clostridia; order Eubacteriales; family Clostridiaceae; genus Clostridium; species Candidatus Clostridium eludens. The sequence goes on from NZ_JBJHZX010000054.1 coordinate 20,706, forward strand.
TCTTTACACTGCTAAAGGTGTTTATGAAATATGTAGATGGAGCCACCAACCTAAAGCAGATGCTTTTATGGATTGGGTTTGGGATGTACTTGAAAAAATTAGAAAACTTGATAAAAAGCAATTAAATAAGTTAGTAAAACGTGAAGCTGGAAAAATAATAAGGAAGTCTTTTACGGACGAATTAAAGGAACTTCCACCGTCTCCACATAAAGATTTTAAGTTTATGCATTACACTAATTTAATTTATACCATAATATTTGGCATGGATGCAGGACGCTTAAGAAAAAAGTTTGGAATAACTCAAAAAGATAAATTAAGGGATTATTTTACACCACAAGAGCTTGAACAAATAGCAGTACTGGAATGTCAGGTTAAGAGAAAAATTAGTGAAGGACTCTCCTATAAACAAATCAAATCGATGTTGTTTAATATGCGATAAATAATACACAAGCAGAATTTAAATTATAGGTATTATAGAGGTATTACAAATGAAAGATTTAAAGTATTTAATAAACTATACCATGGAAGTAGTTGAAAGTCTTAATAGGGAAAAAAGAAATGGAATAAATAAGCTTGTTAATAAGCTTAATGATTGCCCGGAGCAATGGCAGCGACAGACAAGAAAATTTATTGATGTTGTAAGAGAAAATATTGCGAATAGATATGATTGCATAGCAGAGCTTAGAGAATTAAAATCACTTACAGATAATAACTTTGAGGAGGAAGCTTCAAAGTTATTATCTGAAATAACATCTAAACTTACAAAATTAGATGAAAAGGACAGTATAGCTTGTGATATTTATAGGGCTGCTATGAAGGAAGGATTATAAAAGAGATAATATGGATGCAAAGTTTAATCGGGAAACAGATTTAGTAATGGTGTGCAAAAGGGTGAAAAGTAGGTGGTGAGGTGGAGGAACAGGGTTTCTATCCATCAAATAATAAAGTATTAAAGTTTGATGTGAATAGAGATGTTGATGAAATTAGATTTAATCATTATATTATGCAAAAAGAAAATTTTCAAAGAATGAAATGTAATTTACCAAGAGGACAATTTTATATGAGCATAAATTTAGTTAGCAAAGATCTGAGTATAACGTTTGCAAAAGCCAGAGGATTAATCAAAAAATTCGCTGAAAGTGGCATTATAACTAATGTTTATACACCACCTAAAGGTTGTAAAAACCTTTCGATTTGGAAATATAATTCAGCACAAAAAATTAACAATGACAGTAACAATGAGAATAGCAATGACACTAACAATGATAAATGCAGTAATACCAATAGTTTAAGTCATGTAGCTAACAATGACATTAACAATGAGAATAACAATGACATTAACAATACTAAAAAAGAATATATAAAAACAATTAATAAAAATAATAATAGTGCACAAAATGCACAAGCAGAAAAACTCTGGAGGGTATATCCTTTAAAGAAAAATAAGGCTAGAGTAATTAATAAAATTCCCAAACTTATAGAAAAGTATGGATTTGAACAAATGAAGAATACCATTAGTAGATACAAAAAATATGTGGAAGATACTAGAAATAAAGGATTTAAAGAATTGAAATATCAAAACGGAAGCACATTCTTTAATGGCACTTATGAGGATTACCTGGATAAAAACTATGAAGAACAGGAGCATAATGTATCTGAAAGTAATGTTCAGATGTTTGATTTTGATGAGTAGGAGGTGTCAAATGGAAATTGGAAGAATGGCTAACCTAGAAGCAGAGGGAAATATCTTAGGAACAATACTTGTTGACAATAACAAAATATTAATTGCTGCTGATATATTAGAATCTAAAGATTTTTATAATGCAAAAAACAAGTCAATATACGCTACAATGCTTATACTTTATAAAGCTGGAAAGAAAATAGATGTCACAACACTTAGTGAAGCATTAGGAAAGAAATTAAAAGATGTAACTATATTATATATTTCTGAATTGATTGAAAAGGTATCTATGGGTAGTATTAAAGACTATTGCAATATAGTTAAAGAGAAATCAAAATTACGTTCACTGGACAGAGTTGCTAAAAATATACTTACACAAATTAAAGATAGTGATAAAAATGCACATGAAATTATTGGGGATTTAGAAAAATATCTAGCAAATATAGAGTTAAGGGAAAATCCTAAATTGGTTTCTGATACTGAACTTATGAATATGACACTTAATATTATTCAAAAAAATTATGAAAGAGGCGGAGCAATCTTAGGGTTTGAAACTGGAATAAAAACTTTAGATGAAGCACTTAATGGCATACAACAGAAAAAACTATATGTAATAGCAGGAAGGCCCGGAATGGCAAAGTCAGCA